>CAZDYZ010000168.1:0-2661 GCA_964509525.1 uncultured Acidobacteriaceae bacterium | reverse complement strand
CGAGCAGGCCGGAAGCTGGGCAGAAAAGGGACGCGATTATCTGAACCAGCAAAAGGAACAGATCCGATCCGCGTATGAGGCTGGACGCCAGGCGTACCGTGAAGCGACCAGCGAGCAGGTCGAAGGCACGACCCCCAACGTTCCCTAAGCCGGTGCGCGGGCAACGGATTCGTTGGGCTCCGCAATCAAAGGGCGTAGCTTTGACCCGGCCGTCGGGAGAATCGACATTTTGGGGCTTGGGTTTCTCGGGGATTCGGTTGGAGGCAGCGAAGGATCGTTTTGGTGCACGTCGCTAGAGAACGACATTCCTCGGCGGCCGGGTCTAACGGTGGAAGTGCGTGCCTCTTCCAGGAACTTTGCACATCTGCCAGTCCCCTGGGTAAGACTACTTCTTGATGGAAACGAGTATGGATCAGACGCTGACGATCTTCATCGCCGTAACCTCAGCCGCGGTTGTGCTGCAGATGGTCATTCTCCTGGCCCTGTATCTCGCCGTGCGAAAGCTGGGTACGCAGCTGGAATCGGTGACCGACGAAGCCCAGTCGAGGGTGTTCCCCCTGCTGGAAAACATCAAGGTTATGCAGCAGGATATCCAAGCATCGCTGGAAACCGCCCGTCCCAAAATTGACACCATCCTTGACAACGCGGCCCACGTAACTACTGTTACGCGCGCCGATATTGACCGCGTAGGGGCCACACTCAACGACGTGCTGGATCGCCTTCGGTTGCAGGTGATTCGCGGCGACGAAATGCTTACCCACGCCATGGACCGACTGGAGGAAACCTCGGAGAAAGTCCAGCACTCGGTGATGTCGCCGGTACGGCAGGTCTCGGGATTCGTTCAGGCGGTCAGTGTCGGAGTGGGAACTTTCTTCAGCAATCAAAGGCGCCGCCGCAACGGCGGCCCGAGCGAGGAGATGTTCATTTAGCTGCTGGCAAACAGTGAACTCTTTCCGGCAGACTGCCGCGGTTCGCCCGTCTCGGCGACCGTCACTGTCGTGTGTTGTCCGGGCACCGGCGCATGGCTAGGTTATCCAACCCCCGCCGACGACGACATCATCGTCGTACAATACCACCGCCTGCCCTGGTGTGATCGCCCGCTGAGGCTCATCGAAGGTCACCTGCACCTCATCCTCGCCACTGTTCTCGACAATCGCCTCCGCCGCCTCGTGACGATGACGAATCTTCGCCTCCACACGTCGCGGCTCGCGCAGCTTGTCATAGGCAATCCAGTTCAAATTCCTGGCGCGAAGGGTGCGCGAGAACAGGTCGTCGCCACTACCGACCACCACCTGCCGCTTGTCGCCCCGAATTTCCAGCACATAGAGCGGCGATCCGGTCGCCACGCCCAATCCTTTGCGCTGGCCCACAGTGAAATTCTGGACGCCGTCGTGGGTTCCAATTACTTCCCCGCTGGTAGTCACCAACTCGCCGGCGGTGTCCGGGACCTGCTCACCCTGCTCCTGCAGATAAGCGTCGAGAAACATCTTGTAGTCGCCGCCAGGAACGAAGCATATCTCTTGCGAGTCAGGCTTCTCAAACAGCCGCAGGCCAGCCCGCCTGGCCTCCTCGCGCACCTGCGGCTTGCGCATGTCGCCCAGAGGAAACAAGGTGCGGCTCAACTGCTCCTGGCTCAGCCCGAAGAGGAAATAGGTCTGGTCTTTGAGGCGATCGGCGGGGCGCTTCAGAAGCCAGCGGCCAGTGCGCTCATCGAACTCATTGCGCGCGTAGTGGCCAGTGGCCAGCCGTTCGGCGCCGATCTGGCGCGCGGTGATCAGCAACTGGTCGAACTTCAAGTGGTTGTTGCACAAGCTACAGGGGATGGGTGTGCGTCCGGAGAGATAGGCCTGGACGAAGGGCCGCACCACATCATGCTCAAAACGCTGCTCCTGATTGACGACGTAGTAGGGAATGCCTAGCGTCTCAGCGACACGTCGCGCGTCGTACACGTCATCCAGCGAGCAGCAGCGGCCCTTCATCGCCTCTTTCGGCATCCCGTGATGGCCAGCCAGGCGACGCTGGTTCCACAGTTGCATTGTCAGCCCGACTACGGTGTGGCCCTGTGCGCACAGCATTGCCGCTACGGCGGACGAATCAACGCCGCCCGACATGGCCACGGCTATGGTTGGGTTGCAACTAGTCATATGGTTAACAGGTCAAGTCTTCCGCCCTCGGTCGCGGAACCCCCGATTTCGGCTTCGATTCCTGGTTCTTACCGCCTTTGCTAACGTGACACCGCGGATTTCCACACCGGGCTGAGTTCGCGCAGTCTCGACACAACATCCGGCATCAACGACAGAGCGAACTCCACATCTTCGGTCGTGTTCTGCTTTCCCAGACTGAAGCGAATGCTGGCCCGTGCGCGGTCAGCCGAAAGCCCCATAGCGGTCAACACATGGGATGGCTCAATCGCTCCCGAGGAACAGGCCGCCCCTGTGGAAACCGATAGCCCTTTCAGATCGAGGGCGATGACCATGGCCTCACCTTCGATGCAGTCGAAGTACAGGTTGGCCGTGTTAGGCACCCGCGGCGCACCGCCGCTGTTGAGGCCGACTTGCTCGATCCGATCGACGATGCAGCGCTCGAGCCGGTCGCGCAACTCTAGCATTCGCTCAACGCTGCCTTGCGCAAAGCCTTCGCGGGCGATCTCAGCCGCTTTGC
>CAZDYZ010000167.1:0-1854 GCA_964509525.1 uncultured Acidobacteriaceae bacterium | reverse complement strand
ATTCCTCGCGAATACTTTTATTGCGGGTGATTGGAACCCGGTCAAAATCAAGAGCTAGCACAGTAACTGATCGCCAAAAACGAGTACGGGTGCTGGGTTACACGAACGCCCCGGCAGAACCGGAAAGTTTACATGAGCGGGTGCCGAAATGGAATTCTCCCCAAGGACGCCTAGTCACGGGACGGACCGTAACAGGGCTACTTCACATTCCGGCGCGTAGGCGTCGCTTCCTGGTCCGCCGAACGAGAGCCTGTCTACGTAGAAGGATGGGCCTTCGGTCGAGTCAAAGACCGCTGCAAACTGAGACAGGTTACTCGGCAGGAAATTTCCCAGTGAAGGAGTCTCAAGAACTTCAGGCAGTATCCGAAATTCACCTCGCGCCCATTTTCCGTACGCGTATTCCTCCACCATCATCGTCACATCAACCACTCGAAACAACAGCGATTGCAGCTGACCCGCGGCGGTCAAGGAACATTTCATCGTCCAGAAAATTGGCTGTTGGAAGGCCGGGATAAACAGTTTCGCCCCAAATCGGAGTCGTGAACGTCCCACCAGCTCAAATCGCGTGAAGCGCGGGCTCTTTCTCCTTTCCAGCAGCAAAGTATGCTTGGCTAAGTTCCGGGTGTCGTACCATCGGTACGCTTCAGCCCACATTGCTGGAGTTTCCGTCCACGGGTGTCGGCTGTCGATTGCCATCCTTTCGTCGAGGATCAAGAACCGTGGCCCTTTGTTTCGTAACCATTCGGCGTTCAAGTTGTCCAGATAAGGCGTGTACGCTGAATACCGCTGGAGCACTGGGCACACCACCAAGTTCAGCCCTTCCACAGCGGCCTCGCTATAGGATAGGGACAACGAAGCCACCGGCTCATGCTGGATGATGGCTTTGATCTCCGGTTCCAAACGTTGGTCACTGGACGGAAAATTCTGTTCGGCTTGGCGGTCAAGCGTCTGCTGCAAACGCTTAAAGTGGACGGCACCCCATACGAGAGAAGGAACCCCGATGCCCGTTGCGGCCGAAACCGATGGGATCTGATCCTTCGGGAAGACGTAATCCTGCCATAGGGTCGCAAGCAAGAGCGCGGCAGCTATCAGAGACCATAGTGTGCGCTGCTTGTTCAGATTCGATGGCAGTGAAATCAGGCCGAGCGCTACAGCTATAAAACAAAAATTGTAGACGACGTGTGAATCTTGACGGACGAAGCCGTGTTTGAAGTGTAAGAAAACGGAAGCTACAAGCAGTAAGCCAAAAAATGTCGCTATACGGCGGTCCTCGATCCACAAAATGACCACAGTTCCGACGAAAATTGCCACTGCCTCGAGCCCTGCCATTAATTCCACGTTCGGTCCTGCGGTGGCCATGGCCAAGTTATATCCCTTAGACAGCTCGAGGCTCCCTTTCATGTACAAAGCGATCGTCCGAAATGAACCTAAGGCAAGCCAGTAACCGATTCCCGCTACAAGTATTGGCAACACCCCGCCAAGCACTGCTTCTCGCCAGGCCGCCCAGCGTTTGCACACGATGCGATCGGCAATCAAGCCAACCAGAACCCCTATCCCCGTTATCACTCCAACAAACTTGATAAGTGGAACTAGGCCCAGCATGAACAGACCGGCGATGTAGCGGCTGCTTCCGCCGCGCAAGCGAAAGTGCACCAGCAGAATAAGTGCACCAACAAACGCCAGATCCCCTGCGCCCAACGTATTTGGATAGTGGTGGTACAAGGGACCCGACAGCCCCATGAAAACGGAGAAGAAGGCGAGATTGCCGAGCGGGAACTGTCCGCGGAAAAACAAGTCCCAGAGAACTGCCAGCAGCACTACCCACAGCACTGCCTGACAGGCCAATCCCTTCGC
>CAZDYZ010000166.1:0-7709 GCA_964509525.1 uncultured Acidobacteriaceae bacterium | reverse complement strand
CTATCCGCACTACACGCGGCCTGCGGATTTTCGCGGTATGCAGGTACCGGACGTGCTGCTGAATGGAAATCATGAAGCAATTCGCCAGTGGCGGCGACGGCTCGCGTTGCGGAAGACACTGCGCAATCGTCCCGATCTGCTGCGTGCCGTGGAGCTAAGCAAAGAAGATCGCAAGCTGCTGGCAGAGATCGAGCAGGCCCAGGAGGTGCGCAAGTAGCTATGAGTTCAAGTGGACTTGCAGTAGGCGGATTAACCCAAGACGTCATTCTGAAGCGGTTCGACACCCCGGACGAGACAAGAGTCTTTGAAAAGGGTAAGTTCGAGTTGGTTCAAATGGCCGGCATGACGATAGGTCGTGCCACGTACGAGCCGGGCTGGCAGTGGTCGGAGCATGTCGGCAAGGCGATGGGACTTACGAACTGCTCGGTCGAACACGTGGGCATGGTCATTTCAGGGTGTGCCACGGCAGCGATGCTGGATGGACGCGTCATCGAAATGCGGGCTGGAGACCTGTTTTACATTCCGCCGGGACATGACAGCTGGGTTGTTGGAGACGAGCCATACGTATCGCTCCACTTTATGGGCGCTGGCGACTACGCACGTGAACAGAAGAAGTAAGGCCCGTCGGGAGCGGCAGCGCCTGCCGCGGTCTTGACGTAATCATCAGAGATTTGATTCTGGCCGCCGCGAGGCGTGCGACAGGGAAGGGAAAGAACAATGTCGAATTCTCCAATCATTGACCGGCTCCTCGCCAAGACGCGGCGCACCGATATCCCGAACTTCAAGTCTGGGGACACCGTTCGGGTACACGTAAGAATTAAGGAAGGTGACAAAGAGCGCTTGCAGGCGTTTGAGGGTGTCGTGATTGCCAAAAATGCTGGCAACAACCCCAGCTTTACTGTCCGCAAGATGAGCTTCGGGCAGGGCGTCGAGCGCATCTTCCCGACTAACTCGAAAGTAATCGATAAGATCGAAGTGTTGCGCTCGGCCCACGTTCGTCGCGCCAAGCTGTACTACCTGCGCTCGCTGCGGGGTAAGGCAGCCCGGTTGCGTGAAACCGATACAGCAGGTTCCTAAAAGGTGGAACGAGAGCCGCTTGCAAAGGGAAGGCTACCGCTTCGCCTTAGGGCGAACGAACTTCAGTGCAGTGTGGGACGCCGAGAAACTCACGACCTTCACATCCACCAGCCCCGCAGCTTTGCCGGCACCGAAGACCTGCTGCTGCTGGATTGCCTGCCCGCCTTTCGGATAGACGATCCATAGGGCGCCCGCACTACTGAGCAACGGAACCAATTTCTTGATCCGTACCAGCTCGGCTGGGCTTTGGACGCCAAAGAATACAAGGTCACAGTTGCGCAGTGGCTTAGAGTTCGAGAACTTACCGGCCTTAGCGCGCAGGTCTTGTACGAAATCACCATCAGCCATTCCCACGGCTAGAATCACAAGCCCAGGCTTGATTCCCAGCTTCTCTGCCGTAGTTTTGGGATGAAGGATTTTGTGGGCCCACTTTTCTGCCTGCTCACCGAGTTCGAAAATCGCAGAGTTGTTGGCCCACTTGAGATGAAGCTCGCCATCGCGTGACACAACAGAAGCGAGTGACGTGAATGGAACCCTTAGCCGGAAGTCACCGCGAAAAATGATCTCGCTGGTTTCCAGTAGTGCCTTGCCCAGGGCCCTCTTGCCGCCAGAACGAACTCTGCAGAGAAGCTCGTGCCCCATGTCCGCTCCCGAAGAGGAAGCATCGTTCAAATTCCTGTCGGCGTCAACCGCCCCCAGGAACGACGAAACCCCGCCTCCGGCAGGCGGGGTTTCGTCGTTCAGCTTCTTGAGTCTACCCGTTAACCGGACGGCTTTGAGCTTTAACTCGCCTTCGCGGCCAATTCCAGAATACCGAATGCCGTGGCAACCCAGAGCGCAATTGCCACCACGTTGAGCGTCACGCGAATCGCACCGTTATCGATTAACCAATTGTATCTCGCGTCCATACCGATCTCCTTTCGAAAGCGGTTGCGCCCGGCGTGCCTTGCGGCCTTCACCAGATCAACTTCTGTAGCTCTATACGGGTGAGTGGTGAAAACGTTCCATTAATAGTCTGTGAATGCAGACCAGTTGCAGGACTTCAGGTTCCAGCCGCGGGCCACAGATGAATGGAGAAATAGGAACTTATTCGCAACGTCACCTTGTATTGCAGAACCAGATTCGTCTTTACGGAATACTTACGAACTTCTTAGCCGACACTTACGCGCGAAGTGCTCGAATAAAGGAGTCGGATTGCGCACACGCGGCCGTGTGCCAAAGAAAGTAAAGTTATGAACGCTGTCTTCCTCGCAATTTGCGCCTTGAGCGTGCTGTTCTTTGTCGTTTTCCTGATTGAGTGCACGCGTCCGTCATCCAAGGCGAAGAAACGGGGGTATGTCCGCAAATCGACGGAATCTGACGTTATCGATTCGGCGATGGGACGCAGGTTTCTCCTATACCTCGAACAGCAAATGGCGGAGCTAACTTCTCACCACAGAAAGACTGTTGCGGTCCTGTTGGTCGCCTTGGCATTAACGCCTGTGGGAATGCGTGGTCAAACCGTCGAATCAGCGACTGGACTGTCCGACCCGCCTCCGCCAAGTCCGACCCCTGGTGTGGTTTCGCAGCCGGAGCAGAACTCAGGCGCGAACCCTGGTTTCACCCAGATTAGTTCTGGCGCTTCCAATACTCCCCAGCCCGCAGTAGCCAACGACACGGGCGGAAGCACCGATGCAGCCGCCGCCAGCGGCCCGACCTTGCACGGCAACTTCTTCAGCCGGCTCGGGCAGGCGTACATGCAGGATTGGAAAGGGACGGAAACGAGCGGGCCTGAGCCGCAGTATCGGGGATACCCGGCACCTGTAAGTAGTCCGCCCTTCCCATTTTCCGTTTGGCCATATGGCGGCTCTGTAACCATCGGGTACCCGTGGACGCAATCAGGCCCTCTGATGCAAGCCATTTGGAGCGGACCGGGTGGCGAGGCCTGGAAGAAGAGCGGAATTCAAATCTACGGCTGGATCAACGGCGGTTTCAACGTGAGCACTTCCACCGACGGCCACTATGGTAATGCTCCTGCAGCCTATTACATCGTCCCGAACTCGGTTCAGCCGGACCAGGAGACGCTTTACATCGAACGCCAGCCGGATACGGTGCAGACCGACCACTTCGACTGGGGATTCCGCATTACCAGTCTCTATGGCATCGATTATCGCTTCACCACCGCCAAAGGGTGGTTCAGCAGCCAATTACTACACACCAACCCGAATGGCACGATTGGTTATCAGTACGGGTACGACATGGTGATGGCGTACGTTGATCTGTACTTCCCACACGTTGCGCAAGGACTTGACGTGCGCATTGGTCGCTACATCTCGTTGCCCGACATTGAAGCGCAGCTAGCACCCAATAACTACACCTACAGCCATTCATTGCTGTATACATATGATGCTTACACCCAGACCGGCATCAATCTCACGTTCAAGATCAACAACCACTGGCTATACCAAGTCGGCCTGTCGTCTGGCAACGACGTCGCTCCATGGGTAGGTGAGCCGGATGCCAAGCCTACCTTCAACACGTGCGTGGGATACACCTGGGACACAGGCGCTAGCAACCTTTACGGCTGCCTTAACTCGCTGAACAGCGGGAAGTATTCGTACAACAACCTGCAGAGCCTCTATCTTACCTGGTACCACAAGTTCAACAGCAAGTGGAGCTCGGCGACCGAAACCTGGTACATGTACGAAAAAGATGTACCCAATGTCAACAATCCGGCGGCCGCCTCGTTGTTGATATTGAATGCCAACGGAGCCGTCTGCGATTCGCCGCAGCAATTGACCTGTTTCGCGCCCGAGTGGGCCATCGTGAACTACATAGAGAGAGAGTTCTCGAAAACCAATTACATAAGCATTCGTAATGAATTCTTCGACGACATCAAGGGACAGCGGACAGGCTTTAAGACGACATATACCGAGGATGAGCTTTCCTGGGGACATTGGGTTGGAACGACCATGCTGTTCCGGCCTGAAATCAGGTTCGAACACGCGTATGACGCCCCGGCCTATTCCACGGGGACCAAGAAAAGCCAGTTCATCGTGGGAGGAGACCTGATCTTTTTCTTCTAGCTGGCATGACTGGAGCACTGAGATCGTTGCCGCTGGTGAGGGTAAGGGAAATGTCTGGCGACACGTCCGAACAGCTGCAGGAAACACTAGGCCGGATCGAAAAAGAGCTGAGTTGTTTGCGAGAAGCGCTGGCTCTGGTTGGACTCCAGCGCTGCTCACAATGTGGCAAGTTCTGTCGCTCGTCCGAACCAGGAGAACTATTTGACGGTGGAGTGCCCGTTTGCCTGGTGTGCATAGAGGGTTGGTGGGTCGCGCGACGCCAGCTGCTCTGCGTAAGGGATCGCGACGTCATCGAACGCAGGCTCGTGAATTGGCTGGTGAACCATCATGACGCCGAGGTCGTGCTGCACCCACCCCAACCCGCAACCGGTGCGTTGCAAATAATCGCCGGCTGCGTGCAGTGTGATGGGGCAGGCACGGTGGCGGGAAGACGATGTTCTTCCTGTGGCGGGCGCGGCACAGTCTGGGTGGTAGTGTCGCATCGGGACAAGAAAAGAGGCGGCTAAAAGCCGCGAGCCGGAAAGTCTGGACGGCCTCAGTTGAGATAACCCCAGGATGTACAGTGTAGGGGTTATGAAACACCAAAACAGCGATGCGGCATTTCGAGGCCTGAAAGTTACGCTCCTGTTCGTTCGTGCGGCAATGGTAGTTACTGTAGCGGGGAGTTGCATTCTGCCCATGCGAGCACAACAGGAGACGCCAAACCAATCTGCGGGCATGGTCACCGTGTCGGCACAAACTATGGAACGAGTACAGCAACATCTCGCAGAACTGGAAGCTGAAGTGGCGAAGCTCAAGGCACAAATGCGGGAAATGCGGTCCGACGCTTCGGCGGTCGCCTCCTCGGATTCCAATGCCGGACTGGCACACGATACGGTTGATGGTTCGGCCGGCAGTACAGCTGTCTCCAGTGGTCCGCAAGAACCGCAAGGCAGCGCTTTGCTCCCTGCGGATGAGCGCAGCATTCTCAACTACCTGAAGGGCACGACGGTCGACGTTTCGCTGGATGCCTATTATGAGTACAATTTCAACAATCCGGTGGGACGGGTCAACCTGCTGCGCGCCTACGACGTCAGCAGCAATGCTTTCAGCCTGAACCAGGCGGCGGTGATCGTCGAACGTGCGCCCGACGTGGGGGATGGGCGGCGCTATGGGGCACGTCTCGATCTGCAGTTTGGACAGGCTACGGCGACCCTGCAAGGCAATCCGGCGAACGAACCGCGTCCGGCCATCTATCGCAACATCTTCCAGGCCTATGGGACCTACGTCGTCCCGCTCGGCAGTGGCCTTACCGTGGACTTCGGAAAGTGGGCCAGCTCCCTGGGAATTGAAGGCAACTACACCCAGTTCCAGATTAACTATTCGCGCTCTTACTGGTTCAACTTCCTGCCGTTCTATCACATGGGAATACGAACCCAGTACAACCTAAGCAAGAAGCTCGCGCTGGATTACTGGGTCGTCAATGGCACAAACCAGACTGAGCCTACCAATGGCTTCAAGGATGAGCTGTTTGGTTTCGTCGTGACCCCGAACCAGAACATCAGCTGGACGGTGAACTATTATCTGGGCCAGGAACATGCCGACGCCACGTCGGTTTCTACCTGCGGTCCCGTCCCGGTCCAGCAGGGGCTCTGCTTTCAGAAGATCAGCCCCGCGCCCGACGGCAAACTGCACATCTTCGACAGCTACATCAGTTGGCAATCTACTCCCAAGCTTCTGCTGCAGCTGGAAGGTGACTATGTCATTGAGCGCTTATGGGCGAATGCCTCACCTGGCCACTCGTCTGTGCCCTCGCACACATCGGGGGGCGCAGCGTATGCCAAGTATCAGCTGACGCCGCGGACCTACATCGGGGCACGCACGGAGTATCTCTCCGACCGGGGCGGACTTTTCAGCGGAGTTACCGAGGCCCTGAAGGAAGTTACAGCGACCTATGACTTTACCGTGGCCAATGGATTTGAGATGAAGTACGAATATCGTCGCGACTGGTCGAATCAACCGATTTTTCTGACCAGCGCACAAGGCGTTTTCTCCAAAGACCAGAACACGGCCACGATGGGCGTGATCTGGTGGTTTGGCCGCAAGCAGGGACCGTGGTAATGAGCACGGTTTCCAGGAGTTGACCATGCAAGACCTGATATTTGTTGCTATCACCATCGCTTTCTTCGCCCTGGCGTTGGGATACGTTCACTTTTGCGACCGGGTTAAGTGAGGGCCTATGCACACTGAGTCAATAATCATGATGGTCATCAGCGCGCTGATGATGATTTACCTGTTCTACGCGTTGCTGCGACCGGAGAAGTTCTGACATGACTGCCAACGGATGGTTCCAAATCCTTGCGTTTCTCGCCCTCATCCTGGCCTTAACAAAACCCATGGGTGTCTTCCTGACGCACGTCTTCAATCGCGAGCGGACATTCATGGACACGGTGCTACGGCCAATCGAGCGCCTGTTGTACCGGGTGACCGGGGTGGACGAAAACCACGAGATGCGCTGGACCGAGTATGCCTGTGCCATGCTGTTGTTCAGCCTTGCTTCCATGCTGCTGCTGTACCTGATCCAGCGTGTACAGGGTTTCCTGCCGTTCAATCCGCAGAAGTTCGCCGGGGTGATGCCAGAACATTTGGCATTCAATACGGCAGCTTCCTTCACGACGAATACCAATTGGCAGGTCTATTCGGGTGAAACCACGATGAGCTACCTCACCCAGATGGCTGGCCTCGCGTACCACAACTTCATTTCTGCGGCTACCGGGATTGCGCTGGCGATTGCCTTCATCCGTGGCATTGCGCGTCGGCAGATGCAGACCATCGGCAACTTTTGGGTCGACGTGGTCCGCGCCTGCCTCTGGGTCTTGCTTCCTTTCAGCATCGTCGGAGCTTTGCTTCTGATATCCCAAGGCGTGGTGCAGAATCTGAAACCCTACGATGCGGTCAAGCTGATGGAGCCGCAACAGGTGCAACATGTTGGTTCTGACGGCAAGCCGGCCGTCGACGCCAACGGCAAGCCGGTGATGGACACGGTAACAGCCCAGAACATTGCGCAAGGCCCGGTGGCTTCGCAGGAGATCATCAAGGAATGGGGGACCAATGGTGGCGGTTTTTTTAACGCTAACAGCGCTCACCCTTTCGAGAACCCAACGCCTTTCTCCAATCTCATCGAGCTGGTGTCCATCTTCGCCGTCTCTGCAGGCCTTACCTACGCGCTGGGACGCATGACCGGCTCGCAACCCCATGGCTGGGCGGTCTGGGGTGCGATGGCGATCCTGTTTCTGGCGGGAGTGACGACTGCGTACTGGGCTGAGTCTCGCGGTAATCCGCTTCTTAACGGCGCCGATCAGCATGCCACTCTACTGCAACCGGGCGGAAACATGGAAGGCAAAGAGGTGCGCTTTGGTATTACCAACTCTGCTCTGTTTGCAACCGTAACCACCGATGCCAGCTGCGGCGCTATTATCGCCTGGCATGATTCATTCACCCCTCTTGGCGGCATGGTGCCTCTGGTCAACATCATGCTGAGCGAGGTCATCTTCGGCGGGGTGGGCGCCGGAATGTATGGAGTTTTGT
>CAZDYZ010000165.1:0-2788 GCA_964509525.1 uncultured Acidobacteriaceae bacterium | reverse complement strand
GTAGCCGGCTCGGTGTTCATCAGCGCATTTCTACTGCGGATGTACTGGTTCTTTGTGGGGAATGACTGGTCGAGCTGGCGATCCTTCTGGCCCATCAAGAAGCGGCAATGGCAAGGCATGGGGAACATGGTGGCCTACTACAGCTTTCTCAGAAAGGACCTTGTGCATCACGTAGGCCACAATCCGCTGGCCGCGGTCACCTATCTGCTGATGTTCACCTTCATGCTCATCGAGATCGTCACCGGCCTCACGCTATATACCTACATCCGCGGGCCCTGGTTGCTGGCATGGCTGTTCCGCTGGATACCCGGAGTGATTGATATCCAATATTTGCGTCTGATGCATTTCAGCATCATGTTTGCGTTTTTCGCCTTCGTAATTCACCACGTCTACAGTGCAGTCCTGGTTTCGTGGGAAGAGCGCAACGGGCTCATCGAAAGCATCTTTACCGGATACAAATTCATCCCCAGGCACGAGCTGGAAGAGGACTCGATGCCGCGGAAGTGAGTGAATGAGCGCAGCATCGGCCAAGACGGTAGTGCTCGGGCTGGGCAATATACTGCATGGCGATGATGGTGCGGGAGCCCAGGCCGTCAGCCGACTGCGCGCGGACCCTAGAGTACCGGCTGATGTGTCTCTCGTGGAGGGCGGAACACTGGGCCTGGAGTTGCTTCCTTATGTTTGGGATTGCGCTCGGCTGATTGTGATTGACGCGATTGACGTTGGTGAGAGTCCGGGCACCCTAGTCCGGATGTCGGGGGAGGAGCTAAATACCTTGCCCGGCAATAGCAGCGTCCACCGATTAGGAGTTTCTGATCTGCTCCTGGCGTTACGAATGCTTGCCGAGCGGGAACCACAGGTAGTGCTGCTCGGCGTCCAGCCGGGGAGCACTGATTGGTCGTGCGAGTTGACCTCCTGTGTTGCAGCCACCATCGACTCCTTGGCGGAGGCCACCATACAGGAGTTGCTGGCAGCAAGCGAAAACTGAACTCTGCCCTTGAACGCTTGTAAATGGGATCCTCATGCGGAGCACCAGCTCCTTTCGCAGGGACGATTCGGGTGCTCGGCTGGGATGACCATCGTGTAGGCGGGCATAGTCCTCAATGTCAGCGATGATATTTTTCTCGTGTCTCGTTGTTCACACGGGTCAGGATCGGTGATGACTTAGGCTGGACTTCCTCGACGGGTATATAGTTTGAGGTTGTTGGGAGCTTGAACTCAATTCGGGTTCTGTTGGAGTTCCCGATTATCGTCCGGAAGGACATACGGTTTGACCGGCACAAATCGTTCGCTATCAATCCAGATACGGAGATCAAGTCCCAACTATCCTGTCGCGCTACACTGGAACGCGGCAGCCTGAAAGGAATCAAAATGAAAGAAACCACACAGAAAGGAACCAATTACGCAGCCGATTTCGTGAACCTCTTTATGAAAGGGGTTGAGCAAGCGGCGGAGCTGCAGAAGAAGGCGCTCGAAGCTGCCATAAAGCAAACAGGCGAAGCGATCGCAGCGTCGAAGAATGCGATTCAGCCGGCGGTGCCGGGCATGGTCGAGGTGGTTCAGCAAGGTTTAGAGCGGTACGCCGAAGCGCAGAAGGGCGTTATTGACCTGGTGGTGCAACAGACCGCTGCCATGGTCGAAATCACGAAGGAAGGTGGCAGCTCAGCGCAGAAGCTTGTGGAGGACTTTACGAAGTCCCTACAGCAGTCAGTGGAGCGTGCCGTAGAGATCGAAAAGAGAGCTCTCGGTCTTGCCAAAGATTCAGCTAAGGCCGCCAGCGAAGGCACAAAGCACAAGGATAGGACTAAGACTTGAGGGAACGTGGCTGTTTTCAGTGTGCTGCCGGCTGCCGGGTGATGGACGTTGTCTCTTGGGCTGCATTTTCGGAGAAGGCTCTTGCCGCAGGATTGCACGACTTGCTTCTTCTTGAGATGGGAGAGCAACCGGGTCACAGTTTCCCGCGAGGTACCAATCATCTGCGCGATCTCTTCATGGGTGAACGCCAGCTTCAGGCGCGGCCCAGCCGTGATGATCTCTTCATTTTCGCGCCCCTCTCCAACAGCAACTTGGTCAGGCTTTCTTCGCCGAGTGCGAAATTGGAAGATCGCAAGAGACATGTTCTGCCCGCATCTTGCAGGCTAGGCAGTTTTCTATGTGTTCCATACCATATGGTGTCATCTAACCGCCCCCTAACTGCTTGTACCAACAGGAGGCGAACTGCGCGAAAGATCGCCCGCCCTTGATCCCTCGAAACCATCTTCGCACGGGGATGGCGGCTCTACTTGGTCGAGGCGACACCTGGGATCACGGTATTTCGCAGAGGGCAAGTAGCTCAGAGACATCCAGCACTCTGAAGTCAAGAAGTCAAGTACTACGTGAGCTTAACCGCAGAGCTTTTCACCCGATACACACCTCAATTAAAGATCACAAACTCAACAGATCGTCAGCCGATTCCTTTTTCTTTACGACAGCGTTTCGAAACAACACGGTTTTGACGCAGTAAGTTCAAGTTTCCCGGTCCTTCATCCTTTGCGGTCTCCCGCGGATTCAAGGACACAGGCGCGAAGCAATTCCGGTGAAGCCGGAGCTTGGCGCGCCGTTGCTGAGGCTAAATTCTGCGGCCGGGCTGAAATAACGGCCAACACGATGAATAGCACCAGCGCTACGGTCACTAAGACGATGGACAAAATAGAATAGCGAACCCGTGATTCGCCCTGCATGGGTTTCACCTCCTCGCCGAGCAGCTAGAGTGAATTGACCGAGCAAAGGGGCGCACTTCTATGTCGGG
>CAZDYZ010000164.1:0-1968 GCA_964509525.1 uncultured Acidobacteriaceae bacterium | reverse complement strand
GCATCGAACTTGAGAACCAGCGGCGGGAGCGTGCCAGGCGGCAGCACTCCCAGGTCTGCCATTGCCAGCGTCGCGAGCTGCGCCGCCGCCGAATCGACATCGACACCGCTGTGAAGATATACGGTGATCATGCTAACCCCCGGCAGCGAGCGCGACTCGATGTGCTCGATACCGCTGCCGAGCGTGAAAAAGCGCTCATAGCGAGTGGTGATATCGCGTTCCATATCCAGCGGCGGCATACCTGGGTAGAAGGTAGCGACGACCACTGCCGGGATTTTCAAGTTCGGGAACACGTCAACAGGCATGCGCGCGAACGCGGTCACACCCAAGATCGTTACGATCAGTGCTCCCACGATTACCGTGAACGGGTTACGCAGAGCGAAACTCGGCACGTTGCTACACCTCGTAAGTCGACACAGGACAGGCTCTTCACTGCCCTGCGAATCAATAACTGCCGCGACGAAGCTTACTCATCGCGCGCTACAACCAACAATGCTTACCTGGGTGAGGGGAGATCCGACACTCGACTAGCTCCGAGCCGCAGCCTTTTAAGCAAGCGCGGAATATTTATCGGTTGTCGAACAACCGGAGCCGGTTGCAACGCGGTGGGCTTGTCAGTCGGCAATGACACTATCGGCGTGAGGGACGGTATTCTGGCTACCCTCTCGAGAGCTTTGACCGCGCGATCGTTGAGATCCAGCGACCAGTGCCGGGCGGCGGCTGGATGAGCCTCGATTGGCCTGTAAGAGCGGGCGAAATAATGCGTGCTCAACGCGGGCAGGACCACGACAATCGCAAGAGCGATTATCGAGCCGATCATCCCGGCGCGATTTGCCGCCGTCCTGTCTTGAATGAAGTGGCGAACCATTTCGGTCAAAGAAGCTTAGTCAGCGAGAGAATGATCTTCAAGCAAACACAACTTAGTGGGCGAGACAATCGCCTTTTCTCCATGTATGCTCGCGCCTCATGGCGGTAGGCAGACCCGATCGAATCGCACCAGCGCTTAACAGGGTCGTAATAGTTTGCGCGTTGCTCGCTGGTTTGTTACCGGCTGCACACGCACAAACCCAGAACTTCCAAATCGACGAATATGGAAGCCATCGGGTAACTCACTTTCTTCACAACCATAACCTGCCGCTGGTGGGCGCCCAGATCATCGACAACAACGACGGTAGCCGCGAACTGCATCTGTTTGGATTCGTAGCGACTCCCTTGGGCATGCGGGATGCTCAACAGAAAGCGCTCAAGTATCTGGGCGATCCAACCCTCAAGGTCGTAAACTCCATCGAGGTAAACCCTTCCCTCGAAAACATGCAGCCGCTGACGCCTTCGGAGCAATTGCCTGCGGCAGCGGAAACTCCAGCGCCGCCACCTGCGAATTCCAACAGCCAGTGGGACAAGACGATGGAGAATATCTACAAGAACGGCGCGCAGCCGCTGCCGCAGCCGAGTGGCGCATTTCCGCGGTAGCGTATGCGCGAGCGAGCGACAGTTGCCGACCGATGATCGGGCCAGACTACCCCAATGCAACCCGCGGCGTGTGTGTGGCGAATTGCTAATTCTGCCTGAGGATCGAGTATTGGTGCAGCCTTGCGCATCGAGCTTGGAGCGTTCACGCGTCGGAATCGTCGGTTTTGGGGTAGCACCTCGGAATCCTTGGCCTGCCGAAAGAGAGGCGGTGCGTTCTCAACGCACCGCCTCCATTGGAGTCCTCCGACCGCCGGAAGTTAGTCGGTTCGTACTGCTGTTTCGACCAGACCCTTGGCGTTGGTCTCAAAGTAGTAGTGGTGGCCATTGTACGAGTAGAACAACTCCTCTCCACCCGTATCCGTCATTGGGACCGCCTGCCTCGGGGCTCCCATTGTTTTGTCCAGATCCACTCGATCCTTGCCGATCCATTCTGACGCGGCACGGCGGCTTTCCTGCGCAACACATCCGGCAGACATGACCAATAGTGCAAACGTTACG
>CAZDYZ010000163.1:0-2721 GCA_964509525.1 uncultured Acidobacteriaceae bacterium | reverse complement strand
CGGGTGAGACTATCTCAGTGGGCATCGGCCAGGGAGCAGTCGCTACTACACCGATCCAACTGGCGCGCGCTGCCGCCGCCATCACCAGCGACGGAGTGCTGGTGCGGCCGCACGTGGCGTTCCCGGACCAGTTTCCACCCGGCTTCAAGCAGGTAGCCAGTTACACCGACAAGACGAACATTCCCCTCGACGAAAACAACTGGATGTTGATCACTGACGCGATGGCCCAGGTGGTCTCGCCGGTGGGTACCGCTCCCAGCGCCCACTTGCCCGGGATTGACTTTGCCGGGAAAACAGGCAGTGCCCAGACAATCTCCAACGATTTGAAGAAGCGGCTAGGTGCTGAAGGAAAGCACTTCAAGGACAACGGGTGGTTCGTCGGCGTTACTCCGCGGCGTAATCCCGATGTTGTGGTCGCTGTGCTGCTGGAAGAAGGTGAGCACGGCTATTACGCCGCTCGCGCCGCTTCGCAGGTGATCAAAGCTTTCGTGGAAAAGCAGCATACTCGTCAAACACAGGTGGCCAAGGCAAACGAACCGCTGAACAAGCAGGCGGAAGTTGCCGCTGTTTGGCACGAGGGCGATGCCAAACAACCGGACAAGATGCAAGCTGGTCACTTCACCGTCTCCGCCGATGGCAAGGCGAAACCCGTGATCTCCGCCCCCGGAGTCGAGCAGGCGGATCACCCGCTTCCCGCTGCCGGCCTCGAAGTTACCGAATCGCACGACGAGATGGCCCATCCTGAAAACCAGGTTCCTGCGCCCGAGCCGCCTTCTGTGAAGTCCAGTGAGCAGCAAAATCAGAAGACGCCTGAGGTAAAGCCACCGGTTGCTCCTGCGGCCGCCGTGGTTTCGGCGAGGCAGCCATGAGTCGCTACATCTCTTTTCGCGATTTCGACTGGGTGCTCCTCGTGCTTGTGCTCATGATCTGTGCGCTGGGTGTACTGGAGATATACAGCGCAACGCTCAGCACAAAGTTCATGGGCGTACACATCAAGCAGGTGTACTGGATCCTGGGCGGAGTGGCGCTCATGTTTGTAGTGAGCTTCTTCAACTATCAGGCCCTGCTGGAGCGCGTGCCCTTGATGTACCTTCTGTCTATCGCTTCCCTGCTGGCGGTGGAATTGTTCGGTAAGAAATACCTTGGAGCCCGTCGCTGGGTACAAATAGGCTCGTTCCACTTTCAGCCGTCGGAGTGGGTGAAGCTGGTTTTGATCCTGGCAATGGCCAAATACTTCGCCGACTCCAAGTCGGAATGCACAGCGCAGGACATCGTCAAGGCGGGAGCGCTGATCGGAGTCCCAATGTTGATGGTGCTCGCGCAGCCAGATCTTGGCACCGCGCTTACCTACCTGCCCGTTGCCGTCATGGGGCTGTTCCTGGGCGGGATGAAAGCCAAACACGCAGTGGTCATCCTTCTACTTGGCGCCTTGCTGGCACCCGTAGGATGGCATGTGCTCAAGCCTTACCAGCGGGACCGGCTTACCAGCTTCCTGCAGCCTGAGGCCGATCCCCAGAGGCACGGATATCAGGTGATTCAATCGTTGGTGGCGGTGGGCTCAGGAGGGATCTTCGGCAAGGGCACGGCACAAGGCAGCCAGACTCAAGGCCAGTTCCTCCCTGTACCGCACACCGACTTCATCTTTGCTGCCTTTTCCGAGGAGCACGGATTCATAGGCGCTATGGGCCTGCTGCTGTTATACTTTATTGTGCTGATGCGTCTGATCCAAAACGCTCAGACGGCCCCGGACCGGGCTGGTGCCTTCGTGGTGATGGGAGTGGTAGCGGTACTAGCCTTCCACGTCTTGATCAATGTTGGCATGGTGGTAGGATTCATGCCGGTTACGGGGATTCCGCTGCCCTTAATGAGTTACGGTGGATCATCAGTACTGTTCATGTTTCTCGCGCTGGGGATTGTGATGAACATCCGCATGCGCCGATTTGTGAACTAAAGCAAACTCTGTCGTTGAATGATTTTCGCGAACTGGGCGATAGCAGAGGTATCCGGTCTCATCCGCCGGGGAAGTCTTGCGAGCAGGATTTCGGGCTTTCGAAGGATGACAACAAGATTACGAGCGCTCTCACGTACGAGAGCATTGCCGGCCGCAGGAAGATAGGGCCGGACAGGATTGCAAAGCACGTTGATTGAGGCGGGAAACGGCCCCATCAGCTCAAGCTGAGTGTGAGGCCACAGACCTCCGGTCGCGTGCTCTACATGGTGCTAAGGCTTCCACAAATTGCAGGCGTACGAATCAGGTCTGGTTCTTCTCCGGGCGAGGTTCCCGGTGTACCTGCGCCTAATCACCCGTAGAGTTTTTCCTGTCTTCCTCACTCGACCGCACCGGTGAAACCGGAGCACCATGAACAAGGAACTTTACGTGTCTTCCACACCACATGAAACCAAAGTGGCGTTGGTGGAAGACGATCAGCTCGCCGAAGTATTCTTCGAGCGGGAAAACGAATACACTTTAGCAGGATCAATCTACAAAGGCCGAGTCACACGCGTGCTTCCCGGCATGCAGTCCGCGTTCGTCAACATCGGACTGGAGCGTGATGCCTTTCTCTACGTCTCCGACTTCCTGGAACTGCCAAGCGAAGAGGACGAGGAATTCGGTGAGAGCCCCGCACCACGCACTACCGTCAACATGAGCCAGGCTCAAACAACCGAAGGGCCCCATATCGACCAATCAGAAGCTTCGGTTGCAGATGCCGAACTGGATGA
>CAZDYZ010000162.1:0-8532 GCA_964509525.1 uncultured Acidobacteriaceae bacterium | reverse complement strand
GGCAGGATCTTTGAGCTAGGAACAGGGCACACACGGCGAAGAGCAATCGTGTTGGTGGCGATTCAGAGGAGATCAAGCTTCCGTCAATCTGGTTTGAGGATAATGCATTGCGGCGTGCTGGGGATTTGTGAAGGTTGAGTGGATGTCCGCGGAAAGCGGAACGACGATGGATGCGAGGTTCTGGGTGAGAGTGATCATGTCGGCGAGGGCGGACGGAATCGGAAGTCCGGATACGGCGTAATGTTTTTCAATCTCTTGCTGGAGCCTCGCGGCGGATTTCTGAACATCGGGCGGCATATCGCAAGCCTTTCCCCTGACTTCGTTGGACATCACTTGAGCGGTGATGGCCATGTCTTCTTCGAAGGTGGACAATGCCTCTCTGATTCCCTGCGCGAGCTGCTGGGAGCGCCTCTCGAAAAGATATTGCAGGCCGGTGATCTGGACCTGCAGTAGAGCGCCGAGCGCGGGCTGCCAACGTCGGATGTCATCACGAATCTTGAGTTTCCGTTCGCGTGATGGACCAAACTCAAAAACCACGGCGTCGGATTGTGCCTTGACAGCGTTGAATCCCTCGTTGATCTGATCGCGTAGCTGGAGGGCTCTTCTGGCTACCTCCTCAGTAGGCTGCTTGGTCGCCAGTTCAATGAGTTCGGCCAGCAATCGCAGATTACGGGCGAAGCCGTCCTGCATCTCCTGTAGAGCGTCCCTCACCCACAGCCGGTCGAACACCAGCCACATACATAACAGCCCGAGCAATACGCCGACAACACGATCGCGCGCGATGGCCAGCGAACTCTGTATGGTGAACTCCTGCAGATTGATCAAGTAGAAAGCCAGGGCAAGCTGCACGCCGAGATAGGAGAGCCTCGGTGTTGCAGTCGCGATCCACGCAGAAATAGCCGTGACTACCGCAAACAGCACGGTGAATCCGGTAATCGAATCAAGATAGGGCAGCACAAAGACCTGCGCACCCATGCCGAAGACGAAGCCGCCGAGGATGGCTCCTCCGAGTCGCAGAAACTGCTTTTGCCGTGAGGTGCCGATCGTTGACAGCGCCGTGATGATGCAGGTTGCGACCGCAGTGCTGAGTCCCGGCCAGTTAATAGCCTGGTAGGTGACGTAGGCCAACATCGTAGCCGCGGTCCCACGTATTGCGAACTTGAGATGGTCGGGATTGGAAAAGGCATCGGGAACGAACAGCGCTGACCGTGCTTCAGGTGCCAGCGGCGCTGAAAGAAACACCTCCTCTGCGCTCTCTGTACCGGAAAACGCATGCGGTATCAGCGCGACCGTTCTTTCCATTTCGGGGAGCAGCGGCAAGTCTGACGGCTCAGGCTGAGTGGCTAGGTCGAACGCACGCGGCAATTGACGCTGCTGCACATCACGACGAAGTTGGCCAACCTCGTCGGCAAGGCGCAAGCATCGCTCTCGATCCGCCACTTGTAAGGCAGTGGTCTGACTCGAACGAACGATTCGCAGGCTGGCGGCAAGATCGGTCAGACGGCCCAGCAGGGCAGCGGCTGTGTTCATTCGCGCGATAAGTGGTGACGGGTAACCCGAGCGCAGCAATTGTCTTCTGATCGTAGAGGTGCCGAGCGCCGAATACAGGGCGAGCTGCTTTTCGACCTTGCCACTGATAGGCTGGTCAGCAGCGATCTGCCGCAAAACATCTTCGACCGCCTGCAGTCTGCTACCGAGCGACTGCATCAGGTCAGTGATGGGATGCACGCCCCGAAAAACGTATTCCACAACCACCGTCACGGCCGCGCCAATGACGACAACATAGCCCAGCCACAGCGTATTCTCAGTACGCTGGCTCACTGTCACCAGGGTTTCATCCCAAAGTGGGATCGCGCCGGCAAGCGTAAATCCGAAGCCCACTGCCGTGAAGTAATCAGGAAGAATGCGGATGAGATAAAACGCCAGGAAGAGCGACAGCGTGATCCACAGAAAGTGAGTGAGCGGGTCGTCGACCATGGTCATGATACCGACGATGCTGTACAGAGTGGCGATCGCATAGACGACCACTGTCTTGACACCGGCACGAAAAGTTACTGTGGGATTCTCGCGGCTGAGGAAAAGTGTGTAGATGGCGCCCAGGAACCCGTACGGGACACGAAAGGTCATCACCAGGACCATGGTGATGGTGGCTGCCATCGTGATGCGCCCTACCACCCAGGCGCGGCCAGGATATGGAGCAAGTTCAGTTTTGATAAACTCCCAGAACCATGCGCCCGCGTCGTCCAGTCTCCTGGATCTAACCGCCACGGGCAGTGCCTGGTCCTGGGCCGACATGCTAGTGCGTCCTTGGCCCCGCGCGCATCACCACGACCGCGGATTCGCTCAGGCGAAACGGTTCCGTCTCTGGAGCCAGAATGCGCACGCGCACCGGATAACGTGTGGCGAGGTGTACCCAGTTGAGCGAGCGCTGCACATCGGGAAGTCCGGGAGCGAAAGAGCCGACGAGAGTTGAGTCCGGCTGCACGCCAAAGCCTACGCTGTCCACTACGGCTTCATAGCGTACATTGGGGCGGGACAGCACATATACGTAAGCGTGCATTCCCGGCTTGATGTGCCGGAGCTGGGTTTCGCGAAAGTTGGCTACCGCCCACCAGATGCGTGTGTCGATGAGCGTGAACACCTGCTGGCCGGTGTGTGCGTAAGCGCCTTGCGAAATGGTAAGGTTCGTCACCCGCGCATCGAAAGGCGCATAAACGCGGCAGTTATTCAGGTTGTATTCGGCGGTGCGGATGTTGGCCGCCTTGCCCTCGCGTTGTGCGGTGAGCGGCTCAAGTGTCAATACGCTGTGTTGCGACTGAGCCAGTTGCGCATGGCTTTGCAGCATCACTGCCTTCGCCTGTTCAAATTGCGCTCTGGCCGATAACACCTGTGCCTCGGCCAGCGCCACCTGCGAGCGCGCCTGATCTACCGCTTGCTGTCGTGCTGTCACCGCGGTCCTCGCCTGGTCCACCTGGTCGACGGTGACAAACTGCTTGGCCAGCAGTGGCTCAATGCGATGAAAGTTGTTGGACGTATACAGAAGTTCGGCCTGGGCGCGATCCAACTCCGCCTTGGCGCTGGCGACGTTAGCCTGCGCCTCGGTAACCGCCGCCGCCGCGCGATCGACATTCGCAGCAGCGCTCTCGGTGTTGGCCTGTGCGGCACCAACCGCACTCTCTTGTGATGCGATCGTCCGAGTTTCATCAACGATCTGGCCCTCCAGCGTGCTCAGATCAGATCGTGCTCGTTCCAGGGCATATTCATAAGGGCGCGGATCAATCTCGAAGAGCAGTCCACCTTGCTTGATAAAAGCGTTGTCCTGCACCGCGAGCGTGGTGATGGGACCATCTACCTGGGGAGCGATACCGATGAAATTGGCAAATACCTCCGCGTCATCGGTGCGAGGGTAGTTCGCCGTCTGGTAGATGACGATAAGACCGGTGAGCAACGCGGCGGCAGGGATCGCCACGCTCACAATCTTTCCGAGACGTTTGCGCTGGACGAGGGCGTCGTTTTCAGCCATGGCATCTCCTCCCTAATTCAGCTGAAGAACAGCAGCCAGATCAAGAACGTGAAGAACAAAGCCAGACAGGGATATATGAGGATCAGCGGCGACAGTTCTTGTTCGAAATTCGCGCGCACAAACAGAATCCGCACGCCGACGGTCAGCACTATGCCGCTAACGCCGCAGAGGATCCAGGCGGGGAAAAAGGATCCAAGGATGTTGAAGGAAGGCGCCCGCGAACATCCCGTCGCCGACAGCAATGCTGCGGTACAGAGCGGGATTAACGCGAGCCTCAACCTGCTCGCATTAGCCGATGCCTCGATTTTGATCTTCATGTCATGGGGTCTTTGCATAGAGTAGCTCGCCAGTCTGGTAGCCCAGCGTGGCCAACCCGGTTAACAGTTGTGTGCGGGCGTTCACGTCCGCGGTGCGCGCATCCGCCAGTGCGCGCTGTGCTGCCACCACGTCGATCTGGCTGCGCACACCGTAGTTGTACGACTCCAAGGCGGCGTTGTAGGACTCCGTTGCTGCCACTAGCAGTGCTGCGGCCGCCTTTTGTTGACGAAGTGCAGTACGGGCAGTGGAGTATGCCGACCAAACCTGGTTCTCCACTTGATCGCGAAGCGAGTCAACCGTCGCGGCAGCCTGTTTCTGATCCGCATGCGCCTTGGCCAGACGGTTCTCTCGGGCCAGCCCGTCAAATATCGTCCAGTTCAGACTCAGCTGCGCCGCCCAGGTCTCTTGGGTTGGGGAGTAGACTCCGGGCAGGCCTATTTGCTGTCCGTACGAACGGGCGAGACCCGCGCTTCCATCAATGCTCAGAGTGGGGAAATAATTTGTACGTGCGGCCTTCACTTCGGCGCCTGCCGCGCGGAGTTCGGCAACCCGTTGCATCAGATCGGGCCGTTGAGAGAGCGCTTTATCGATGGATTTCTCGACCGTGTCGCCGATACTGTCCGGCATCTTAATCTTTTCGATACTCTCCACTTGGAACTGTGTCGTGGGCGCAATGCCGAGAGCCGTTGCCAGATCGCCATGCGCAATTTCGGTTGCCCCGATGGCCGCCTGCAGATCGTAGTCGGCCTGGGCAGCGGCGCTGCGGGCTTCGAGCACGTCGGGCAAGGTTGCCAGTCCGTTTTGCAGCCGGGCTTCAGCCGCTTGCTGTACCGTCTGCGCATTTTTCAGGTTCGCTTCGGCCGCGTCCAGCTGCCCTTGAGTATTCAGCAGCCGGTAGTAGGCTTGCATCACCTGGAAAATGACCCTGCGGTGTGTGTCATTGAACTGAAAATTGGCCGCCAGGAGACTGCTCTTGCTGGCGGATATCTCATCCGAACGTTGCCCGAAGTCAAAGATGATGTAATCCAGAATAAAAACCGGAGAAAAGGTTTCTACCGTTTGCCGCTGAAAGCTGTTGCCAAAAAAAATGTCCAAACGGGTACTTCCAGCCAATGCAGCGGCTGACAGGGTCGGATACAAGGTCGACTGGGCGATTCCTAGATCGGCGGCCCGCGCTTTGGCGTTCTCCCAAGCTACATGTGTCTGGGGATTGTTCTGTTCGCCGATATTCACTAATTCGGATAACGTGTAAATCTTGGCTGGATCCAGAGTGGGGGCTGCAAGCAGACGCACGGGAACTTTGAATGATGGCTTTGCTGAGGAAGCGTCCCAGGGATGGTCGGGAACGGGAGGCGCTGTTTGAGCACACGCGATGCCGTCCGCAACCAGCATGCAGAGCATGATGACTGTTCGTCCACGAAAACGAGACATTCGTAAGCCAGGATGCCGTACTGGCGGCCGCTCTTCAGAGTTACTGGATCATAACACGCCGCATTCTGCGTACCACGGAGCTCCCCTGTCGCAATGTGAATGCCGATATTGCGTTTGAGCTTTGTGCGGAACCGAGGATAGATATAGAGAGCTGTGGCGGCTGAGGGTTAGCAATAACAGTGCCAGCCTAGGTTATAGATGAGCCTCATGCCAGTGCTGCATGTTTTTGTAACGCGAGTCGGCAGGCGAGTGCAGTTTGGGTGACTAAGGGTCCAGCAAGGATCCTTCGAAGATCGCGACCAGCAGATCTCGAACGCGATGTTTGCCGCTCTGGTTTCGGCCATCGACCCGCACTGGTTCGTCGTCAATCGGAGACTTCACTTCTGGAGCGATGCTGGTTGCTGCCGTGAAATTCCTCCTTACCATCAGGTTGCCAGGCTGGATCCCAACTCTTCCTTTGCCCAGCTCCCCATACAGAGAAGATTTGCTGCCGCAAACTAAAACTCCCCCTTTCGGCAGAATGACCACATTGCGCTCGGTTGTGCATGGAGGCGAGAACCAGATGACTCGACCAATCTGGCGCTGTAAACCGACCCGTAATAGGATAGTGACCCGCTTAGGAAGGTTGATCTAGACGAACCCGAGAGAGGGGGAATCATCGGCGTGGCCTCACCGTTGCACTTAAGCCAGGCCATCTTCTTATTTTTGGCTGCAGTAATTGCTGGGACGCTGAACGCAGTGGCGGGTGGCGGCACTTTCATTTCATTCCCAGCGCTCTTGGCTACGGGTATACCCGCTGTAGAGGCCAACGCAACCAACACGGTCGCACTGTGGCCTGGCTTGGCAGCCAGCACCGGTGCGTACCTAAGACGGCTGAGCATACCGCAACGTTTGCTCTTTCCATTACTGCTGACGAGCGTTGTGGGAGGGTGGGCGGGTTCGCTACTTCTGCTCAAGACGCCACAACGCGTGTTTCTGCAGTTGGTCCCCTGGCTGCTGCTGGGTGGCACCCTGCTGTTTGCCTTTGGCAACCAGATCCGCGCAATGGCCGGGAAGACTCACCTGGTGGATGATTCGCAGGCGATGTCATGGCAGGTGATCACCGTTACCTCGATCGCTGAGCTGGTGGTGGCAATCTATGGGGGGTATTTTGGGGCAGGAATCGGGTTCATGATCCTGGGAATGTTGGCGGCCTTGGGGATACGTGATATTCATGCGATGGGAGCGATCAGGACATTACTTTCGGTCGTGATCAATGCCGCAGCGGTGCTGACATTCATCTTGGCCCGCGCCGTGTTTTGGTCGCACTGCCTGGTGATGATTGCAGGTGCTATGGCAGGGGGCTGGTTCGGCGCGCACTTCGCGCAAAAGGCTGATCCCCAGAAGGTGCGGCGCGTAGTCATCGCCATCGGCCTGGCTATGAGCGTGTACTACTTTGTAACTCTGGGGCGGGCCTGAGGCGAAATAGCCCAGCAGACCTTTAAAATAGCGGCATTGACCATGTGTGCTCCTGCACGAGCGTGGTCGCTTCTTCCACAAGATCTACTTGCGGCAATTTCATCGATTCGACATCTGCCTACATCTGCGTCGGACAGATGGCGAGGAGGAGCCGCAACCGCGTCTGGGTCCGGCCAATTGGGGTCGGCCGGGCACCCCACCGCGCTGACCCCCGTAACAGGGGGGCCATGCCTGAGTTCTGCCCAAGCAACCCAACCGCCCAACCGCTACAGAGGTCACGTATAGACACCTCAGACGGCGCTGAGATCTGCCATATGTTTCATTTTCGACAGTGCCGGCAGGTGGAGCAAATTGGTCTGTAAGTAGTGGTCTGATAAATGATAAGTAGACCAGTCGCCTGCGGGAGGAATAAACCTAGTTAACATACTTAGAAAACTTTCCTTTGACTCTCGCTTTTCGAACATGGTAAACCGCGTAACTGGTTGGGTCTTCATACCAATTGTCGGCCCGAAGGTCAAGGCAGCCCGACCCGCCTGCGCGTGGCCGTCTTGGAAATCATCCCCCGTGAGAGGAAACGCATGCGCTCACTAACATGGTTCTTCGTGCTTCTGGTCAGTTTTGCGGCACCGGGTTCGCTCGCCCACGCGCAAGGCACCCAGCCCGCGAGCAAGGTGGGTGAATCAAGTTCCGCGAGCGCTACAGAGGAAGAAGTCAACCAGTTGCGCCGCGAGGTCGCCGCCCAGCGCCAGACCATTGAGGAACTGAAAGCTGCGGTGAGCAAGCTGGCGACCGTCAAGGGCACGGGAGCTGACACCGGCTCGGTCCATGTCGTGGGAGAAGGTTCGGCAGGAACCAATGCGCAGTTGGTTAACGCGGTTCTGGTAGAGCCCTACCCTGCGACAGAAGGAACGATGGTCGTGGAGCAGTCTCAAGCGGTTGCTCCGGTGAAAGAACCGCCCATCACTGCTGGATGGAACGGCGAGCACTTTTTTATCAGGAGCGCAGACGGGCAGTTCAGCATTAGTCCCTACGGATACGTTGATACGGACTACCGGGCCTATGTTGGCAACGGCACACCTGCGAATACATTTGTCGTGCGGCGCGCCCGCTTCGGCTTCCAGGGCTTCTACGGCAAGCGCTTCGACTTCGCGATTTTGACCGATGCTAACTCCACTTCAGGCGCAATCGTTCGCGACGTCTATCTCAATACTAGGATCAAACCCGAATTCCAATTCCAGGCAGGACAATTCAAAGAGCCTTTCGCACAAGAACTCGGTACCGGCGCCACGAACCTGGACTTTGTCGAACGAGGCTTGCAGGCGCTGCTATATCCCTCCGTAGTTACCGCGTTCCGCAGTCCGGGCATCACAATTCACGGAGACATTGATCATGGCGCCGTGCAGTATTGGGCGGGAGCATTCAACGGCAGGGGTGGTGTTACCGCGGCTGTCGTGAACGAGCCAGAGCTGGTTGGAAGAGTCCGCCTCTATCCGTGGCGTAATACCACGAACACTCGGTTGAGAGAATTTGCCTTCGGCGGATCCATAGCCCACGCCGACTCCAGAGGGCTTTCCAACGACGTGAGCTTCAGTGCAGCCCTTCCTGACCTCTCGTACACCTTCTTCCCACAGTTGCGGATCAATGGGTCTATCTGGCGTTACGAGGGCGATTTCACCTATTTAAACGGGGGGTTCGGCATACGTGGCGAATATGATCAGCTGCAGGATCAACGCAATGGCGTGGGCTCTGAGACGCCTGGCGGTCTGGGCTTTTTCACCCTTCCCGGTGTTGGCGCGAAGGCT
>CAZDYZ010000161.1:0-4953 GCA_964509525.1 uncultured Acidobacteriaceae bacterium | reverse complement strand
TCGCCATGGCGTTCCAGCGGGTCAAGCTCTTCATGCGTCGCTCCAGGTTTCGATCACCGGGATACGGAACTTCCTCCTCGACTGGAATGGTGTTGACATAAGGGGTGTTTAGCTGGACGGGAATCTCCACGCCTATGGAACGCGCGTGCTCGGTCAGGGCCTGAATTAGCTCACATCCGCGATTGGTGCCCTCTGCTCCAATGAGCTGGTCAAAGGCTTCAAGCCATTCGGCGACTTCCTCTTCGGCATCAACCTCCGGGTTCGCCGGAAATTCCAGTACGCGGTTATTAATCTCGTAGGTTGCCATTGTTGCCTCAACGATGTGCGCGATACCATGCCGCCGCGGCAGTCTCACGGCGCAGACATCAGCAGTTCCACGGTTAGATAGCTACCTGTTTGTAAAGATGCGCCAGACACGGATTCGTTTCTTGTTCTGCAGCTCACGATTGACGGATCTCCTGGTAGCTGGGCTGTTGAACTCACGCAGCTGCTGAATACGCGATTAGCACCCCCACCTGGAGAAAGAAATACCGTTGATGAAGACTTTCCTGGTGTCTTCACTTGGTCAATGATGAGGGGATTCTAGCAGAAGGGATGAGCGCTGTGTGGGAAGTGAACGGAGAGCAAACATCGGCGGCCCGCAACCGTCCTCGCGGCCCGAATCTGCATTCGGAGCGAAAACCACGGCGCCGCTCTCTCACTGGACAGCGACTCCGGCCCGGGAGCCTATCTTGTATCCCAGCTGCAACGTCTCCAAAGGACCTGTGAGCAATTCCAGCGGCTGCGGGTTCGTCGACCTTCGGATCAGTATGCCCGGTTGATCTGTTGCCACACTGCCATTCCGGCGATGAAGAGAATCAGCAATCCCGACAGAGCGGCCAGGATGCGCACGTAAGGCGCGACCTTCTTCATCCGGAGCTGAAGCTCCTCCTGTTCGGCGCGGATACTGGCGCTGGCATCGTCCAGGAATAGTTGATCGTCTTCGTGCAGGGTTAAGGTGCTGCGATAGATCAGGAGCAGCACCAGCACCGCCGTCAGTACACCCCAGGCGATCAGCAATATCATTATCATAGACATGTGCCACCTCGGTTTGAACGAAAAGCTCCCACACCCCGTGGGAAACTCGCCACCACCAGGTCGGGGGGAGCCGCCCTTAAGTCGCCATTATAGACTGGCTATTTCCTGAGTGGACAAATTTTTGCCCGGAACCCCGGGGTAGGCTGCTATACCCGTCACTGCTGGCGACGATTCCGCGAAAAGTCGCAAGTGCTGCGACGCCAATACCTTGGCGAACATCTAATTACCAGGCGGGTGCCCAACGACGTTGCGAGCCGCGATGCCGGGCGCAACATGCGAACAGTTTGTTATAATCCCGCTAGTTTCCTGAGGAGATACGCATGGCAACCACAACCACCGGACCGACCACCACGACCCCTAACGTTGACACCAAGCCCTTGCACCTAACCGACACAGCAATCGCTAAAGTGAAAGAGATCATGGCACAGCAGAACCCCGTACCGGCAGGATTGCGGGTGGGTGTGGTTGGCGGAGGTTGCTCCGGTTTCTCGTACTCGATGTCGTTCGAGAACGGAGCAGGCATGATGGACAAAACCTTCGACTTCGACGGACTGAAGGTTTATGTCGACGCAACCTCGCTGATGTACCTGAAGGGCGTAAACGTCGATTACGTCGAAACGCTGGAGGGCGCTGGCTTCAAATTCGATAATCCGAATGTGAAAAGCACTTGTGGCTGCGGATCCTCCTTCAACGTGTAACTGCGGCTACCACGAATTCGCGGGCCCTGTCCGCAGTGACAGGGCCTTTCTGCTGCACCGCGCTCATCCACCTTCCGTTGGGTTCTGACGGGAGCATCAAAAGGCAACAGTTGCCAGGCGCCGGGGTTCAAGAACACAGGCTGCCTGCGCCTGTACCATGCTGCACACAGCCTATACAATGGAGTGTCCCGCTTGCATTTGTGCGAGCGGCTGTGCGATTCATCGTCGGGAGTGGGGATTGAGTTTTTTTCGCAGAACCGAATTTGCCTTGTTTGCGGCTTTTATCCTGTTGCTGGAGTTGGGTTGTGGTGACCAATACCGTCCGGTTGCGAACCCGGTCGTCGGTCCCGGCGGTCAACCTCAGGCCACGCACTTTGCCTACGTAGTCAACAACAACCCCACGGGCAACGGTTCAACTACGCAGTTGGATGTTTCCGGCGACAGCGTCACACAGGTTCAGAGCACGGGACTGGGGTCAAACTACGAGGCATTTCTGAGTACGTCTGCCGATGCGATGTTTGTAAGCAACGGCAGCAACGACACGGTTAGCGAGTTTGCTGTAAGCGAGACTGGTGTGGTCACAACAATCAATCTTCCACTCGGCTCGCATCCCGTCTCCCTGAGTTCGACGCAGCAAGGAGTTATGTACGTCCTGAACTCCCGGCCGAACTCGAACTGCCCAAACACCGGTTCCCTTAGCACGATCAATACCACAACCTTGGCGGTCACCAGCACGATTTGCGGTGGCGTGAATCCATTTGCCATGGTACAAGCGGCAGGCGGGGGCATGATCTATGTCATCAATGGCGACAACACCATCTCGGTATTCAATCCCGCCACCATGTCGCTGTTTGCCGGGTTTACCATGTCTCAGGGTTTGGGCCTCAATCCAGCCTTTCTCGTCTCCAGCGCCGACGGTGCGTACATCTTCGTAGTGAACAAGGGTGACGGAGTGAATCCGGGCAGCCTGAACATTATTTCCACCAGTAATTTCAGTATGGCCCCCTCCGTACCACTCGGCGTGAAGCCGACGTTCGGCTACTTCGACCCCACGCAGGTCCGGCTTTATGTAACCAACAGCGGCAGCAACACCGTTAGCGTGTTTGACGCGTCGAACATCAACTTCAGCAACTCTCCGGTCATTCCGCTGTTGGCAACGGCACCTGTCGGAACGACTCCGGTATCGGTTACCGCATTGCCCAATGGCACGCGGTTCTATGTGGCAAATGCGGGATCCAATACCGTGACCGATGTAAGCGCGACCAGCTTCGCCCTGCTTAGCACTGTGGCATTGCCAGCTGGTTCCAACCCGGTGTGGATTGCCTCTGAACCAACATCCAGCAAGATTTACGTCGCCGACCAGGCCTCCACTACCATCATTCAGACGGTTAACGACGCTATATCCGCCAACGTTCCAGCGCCGGCGCAGAACCCCAATTGCACCGGCTCGTGTGCCTTGCAGCAGCCCGTGATGATCATCACGGACTAGCCCGGTTGAGAGCTTCGAAGTTTCATATGAAGATGAACTCCTTGGCCCGCAGTTCCCGAACCGTATCACGCAACTTTGCGGCATGTTCAAACTCGAAGCGCTTGGCCGCTTCCCGCATGTCGCTTTCCAGCTTCGCGATGTACGCATTGAGCTCTTCCTGCGAACGGAAGTCGGGCAGCCCTTCGGCTTCGCTTGTCAGGTCGGCATAATCTGCCTCGGCGATAGCAACCAAGGTCATATCCAGCGGCCGCACGATGGTCTCCGGCGTAATACCGTGTTCCTCGTTGTAGGCGCGCTGGATGGTGCGACGGCGATTGGTCTCGTCAATCGCTTTCTGCATGGATTCGGTGATCTTGTCCCCATAGAGGATGGCGCGGCCGTTCAGGTTGCGGGCGCAACGGCCCATGGTCTGGATCAGCGACCCCGAAGAACGCAGGAAGCCTTCCTTGTCGGCATCGAGGATTGCCACCAGTGAGACCTCGGGCAGATCCAGGCCTTCGCGCAGCAGGTTGATGCCAATCAGCACATCGAATTCCCCTTTGCGCAGGTCCCGCAGAATCCTGATGCGCTCCAGCGTCTCAATCTCTGAATGCATGTAGCGACAGTGAACTCCGACCTCGTTGTAATATTCGGCCAGATCCTCTGCCATGCGTTTGGTCAGTGTGGTCACCAGCACACGTTCATGCCGCTCCGCTCGCCGACGGATCTCGTGCAGCAGATCGTCAATCTGACCCTTCACCGGACGCACTTCGACCTCAGGATCGATGAGGCCTGTGGGGCGGATGATCTGCTCGACCACGACGCCACAAGACTTCGTCAGCTCGTAGGGTCCGGGCGTGGCCGAAACGTACACCGCCTGGTTTACGCGATGCTCGAATTCTTCAAAGGTAAGCGGGCGGTTATCCAGCGCACTTGGCAGGCGAAATCCGTACTCGATGAGGTTCTGCTTGCGTGATCGGTCGCCGTGCCACATGCCGTGCAATTGCGGGATAGTCTGGTGCGATTCGTCGATGAACAACAGGTAATCGCGGGGCACATAGTCGAGCAGCGTGGGCGGTGGCTCGCCCGGCAACCGGCCGGTGAAGTGACGAGAATAGTTCTCGATCCCGTGGCAGTAGCCCACCTCCCGAATCATCTCCAGATCGAAGCGGGTGCGTTGATGAATGCGCTGCGCCTCCACCATCCTTCCCTGCTTCTCCAGTTCCGTTTCCCACCATGCCAGCTCTTCGAGAATGGACTCGGTAGCCGACTGCTTGCGCTCCGGCTTCATCACGTAGTGCGTCTTGGGGTAGATCGGCAGTCGCACGTACTTCTGCTTCACCGTCCCGAACAGGGGATCGATCTGCACCTGAGATTCGACTTCGTCTCCCCACAACTCGACGCGGTACGCGTTGTCGTCATAGGTAGGAAAGATCTCAATGATGTCGCCTCGCACCCGGAAGGTCCCGCGGCGGAAGTCTCCCTCGGTTCGCTCGTAGAGGATCTCAACCAGCTTGCGAATGATGTCCTCGCGTTTGATCCTCTGTCCTTTCTCCAGGAATAGCAGCATGCCGTAATACGCTTCCGGCGATCCCAAGCCATAGATGCAGCTCACCGAAGCGACGATGATGCAGTCGCGGCGTTCGAAAAGCGACTTTGTGGCCGAAAGGCGAAGTTTGTCGAGCTCGTCGTTGATGGTAGCTTCTTTTT
>CAZDYZ010000160.1:0-5458 GCA_964509525.1 uncultured Acidobacteriaceae bacterium | reverse complement strand
TTCCTGACCTGCAACTGATTGAAAGCGAGCCTTGGTTGGATACGGCACTTATTCAACTAGAGCGAAATGGCGCGCTCTTCGGAGTGCTCGGGGGAGTACGCTTAAAAAGAACTTGACAGCCACCGGCATTGTCAGAGACGCCTGTTATCGTCAAATTGACTCTAGGGCAACAGACTAAGCCTTTTCAGGCCTGACGAATTACACCGTAATCCAAAATTAAGTTGCGCTGCTGGCTGCGCGTGATATTGTTGTGCGCCGAACGAGCCGTAAGGAGATTTCAGCATGGCCTGGCAGCAACAGATTGCAGCTTCGATTTTCGACATTAACATACGAGTCAGAGCAGCGGCGTTGATGTCATTCGGCTGCCTGCTCGCAGTTCTGGCGCTCGTTGCCACCGCGCCCGCTCAGACCTTCTCGGTCCTTTACAACTTCACCGGAGGGGCGGACGGCTTCGATCCTATTGGTATCGCCGTCGGGCCTTCCGGAGCTCTCTACGGAAACGCCCAGTTCGGCGGCACCCACAGCGCCGGCACAGTGTTCAAGCTAAACCACATTAATTCCAGTTGGGTCTTCAGTCCCTTGTACGAATTTACCGGGGGCAACGACGGAGCTATGCCATCCGGCGGGGTAACGATCGCCCCGAATAGCGCTTTATATGGCACGACCTCCTTCGGTGGTAGTGATGGCTCCGGAGTAGTGTTCGAATTGAGACCTCCGCCTACGATTTGCAAGAAAGCGCTGTGCTATTGGAACGAGACCGTAATCCACAGCTTCACCGGCCCGCCCGATGGCGGCGTCCCGGCATGGGTAAATTTAGTCTACGATCGTGCAGGAGACATCTATGGCACGACATTTTACGGAGGCGTCGGCGGATACGGGATTGTGTTCGAACTGAGCCCCTCAGGCGGGGGATACACCGAGAGCATCCTTCATAGCTTCGGCTTCGGCGCCGGCGGTTCGTACCCAAATTCAGGCGTGGTCCTGGATAGCGCCGGGAATGTGTACGGAACCACAACTTACGGAGGAACTGGAACAAATTGCATGGACAACTGCGGAACGGTTTACCAGCTCGTGCCCTCAGGCGGAAACTGGACGGAAAATGTCCTGGTTAACTTCGACGGGGCCAATGGGGAAGAGCCGATATTCAATCCCATCGTCGATGCTTCCGGCAATGTCTATGGCACGGCGGGCCTGGTTTACAAGCTGACGCCCTCAGGCGGAGGGTTCACCTACTCTGTGATTTCCAACCTCGGCGGGAGATTCTGCGGCTACCAGAGTGCCCTTGTCGAGGACGCAGCTGGTAGTCTTTATGGCACGTGCCAGAACGGGCCCGGCTCCGGCGGACCGGGCTGGGTATTCGAGCTGACGAATTGCAACCAAACCTGCACCGTCGTCGATCTCCACGACTTCAATGGGACTACAGACGGAGCGGGTCCTCTTGGCCTTGTGTCGTTGGACGCGAACGGCAACCTCTACGGCACAACGGTCGCCGGAGGTACGGGAGGTACGGGCTGCAACAATGGCGGTTGCGGTGTGGTGTGGGAGATCACGCCGTAGCCGCGACTTCTCGGCAAGCGTTCTTGGTGTAACTGTTGTTATCGCCTGATTGCATCAGTTGACTTCCCGGTTGCCCGCCATGCGCTCGCAATCAGGGCCGAGGATTGCAGTCACTCCCGATTCGAGAGTCATGACGGGACCAAGTCTGTCCAGCAGTAGTTGTTGTGGTGTGACGCGATTTCCTTGCCTCGGCGCATAGTCGTGGACACTGTCGTACAATCCCTCTCTCCGGGAGGACGACAATTTGAAACGACTGCTGACTGCTATGGCGATGTGTGCCGTTCTTTCCCTAACAGCCTTTGCTGAAGCTGCCTCTGACTCGATCCAAAAACTTGGAGATGATTTCTGGACCTGGCGTGCACGTTTTGGCCCGTACACAAGTGATGACATAAATCGTATGGAACGCCCCATGGGAGTCGTTCGCGATTGGTCCGCCGCTGCGGTGGCGCAGCAACGAAAGGAACTATCCGCGTTTGAAGATCGTTGGAAGAAACTGGCCGACCCGAATGCCCCTATTCCTCAGCAGGTAGATTATCGGCTGCTGGGATCGGCCCTGGCTCGCGTTCACTGGGAGCTCGACATTCTGAATCGCTGGGAACACGATCCCGATTTCTATGTCGACCAAATGCTTACCCCCGTAGCAGAGGCTCTCACCATTCCGGGCCCATACGATAAAAGCAGCAGCGGCGAAATTCTGGCCCGCCTGAATAACATTCCAGCCATCGCTCAGGAGGCAGAAACAAATCTATCGAACCCGCCAGCACGGTATGCACAGGCCGCGATCGACTCACTTGCGGATATCCGGCAGAAACTGACGGAGATGGCTAAGCAACTTGCGCCGAATACAACCATTCCGGCGATGGAATGGCAAGCTTCTGCCGATCGGGCGGCTACGGCCTTAGAAAACTACCGCGCCTGGTTGCAGTCGTCCTTGCCGAAACTGCCCGCAGATTCCTTCATCGGCAGAGAGAAATACGTCTGGTTCCTCCGGAACGTCGCCCTTGTTCCGTACACTCCGGAGGAATTGGTCGAACGTGCGGAACAGGAATACCGCCGAAGCGTGTTGTTCCATGAACTTGAGATCGTTCGAAACGCTAATGTCCCTCCTCTAAAACTGGCCGCAAACACAGATGAGTGGGTTTCTCGGAATCAGGAGGCCGAATTGAATGTTCGCGAATTCCTGGAGACCAGGAACCTTCTCACGCTCCCCCCGTGGCTCTGCCACTTCACGCTTCGCCCCATGCCGCCTTATCTGAAACCGCTCAGCGATTTCACCGAGGCGGACGACTTTACCTCGCCGTCAAGGCTGGATCAGGATTCGACTCGATATGTCGATCCTCCAGCTCCGACCGCCCCATTCTTCTGGGTGGCGGATGCAAAGGAGCCTCGTATCCAGATCATTCACGAGGGTACCGCCGGGCACTACGGACAGCTCAGCATTTCCTGGAAACATCCAGATCCGATTCGACGGCACTACTACGACTCGTCCGCCAACGAAGGCATTGCGTTCTATTCCGAGGAGATGGTGCTACAAGCGGGACTCTACGATGACAGCCCGCACACCCGGGAACTCGGTTACGCGCAGATGGCGCTGCGAGCCTTACGGCAGATCGCCGATGTCAACGTCGCACTCGGAAGTTTCTCGATCGACGATGCCGCAACCTTCCTGGAAGAGAACGTCCCCATGGACAGGAAGACGGCGCTCGCGGAAGCTGTAGAAATGAGCGAATGGCCCGGCCAAAAGATTTCCTACCAGACAGGAAAATTGCAGATCGAGCAATTCATGGTCGATGCGCGGAGGAAACAAGGGAACCAATTCAGTTTGAGAAAGTTCCACGATTACATTTGGCTGAATGGAAACGTGCCTTTTGTTTTGCAGCGCTGGGAATATCTCGGTACAGATGATGAGTTGCGGAAAGTGAACGATCTAAAGTGACTGGCATTCGGGAGTGCGAGTGCAAAACCGAACTTTGCGCTTTATGCTGAAGCAACTTCCCGTGCTCGTGCAGGAATCTTCGCAGCAACATCTGAGTCGTCGGCCACGGAAACCAGCGCTAGCTGGCGTTATATCGCCATAGCGCTCATATGAGGTGGGTAATGAGGGCAAGTGCCTGGCGTTTGGGGGAAAAACGTGGGACAGCAACGTCTGGTTGTTTGACAACTTTTGATATGCATTGATTCCATTTCCGTTAATCTTGATGTACCGGGTCGGGATCGAACCCGGGTCACCGCCAATAGACCCCTAAGTTACTGATTCTACACAATTCAGTTAAAGCGGAGTTACAAGTTCGCCGCTCGGTTTGTCCAAATTTTGTCCAGTGAACTTCGCCCCTTGCTCGACAGTTCGACACAGGCACCGCCGCCCGAAAGCCTCGCCAGTTGCAACTGTGATATCTGCGTCATACTGGACGGCAGTATAAGCGTATAAGCGGAGTAAGAAGGCCCAGAGTTCTTGCAACCTCAAGTCAATTTGCTCATCCGCCCATATACTGGACAGCAGTATATAAGGCCATCAGCTCTTTGGAAGCGCCTGGTACAAACAAACCTGCGGGGGTATGGTTCGCCCTGAGACATTCGAACTCGTCTGCAGGCGAAGAAGGCTGAACCTACGGAGTATGGCAAGCCAGTCCTCGACCCGACCTGTACTCCGCACCCGCGCCTCAAGTCCTTCATTCTGCAAACGTGCAGAGTCTTGGCCAGACACAAGCATCACCAGCTTGTGGTGATACCAATCTTCGCACGTGAGTGGCAGGCCACTATAACTGCGGAACAGCGTCACAGCGACGCGTGACTTAAGTCACCGATTTTTAAGTCGCAGGAGGTACAAAGGAACTTGAAACGTCTCGTTGAACGCAGACGTGGAATTACAGAATGTTGTAAAAGAGAACTCCAGAATGTGATCCCTGCCGTGTGCAGCACTCGTGGTTCTTGCCCGGAGGATTAGTAGTGCACACATTTTGTAGACGTGAATCACGGGCGCATTCGCGCAGTGAGAGGAGACACTGACAGGAGGTTGAGTACTATGCAAGAAAGCGGACGAGAGAGATTTCCCGGATTAGCGCCTTCACCCCAGCCATGGTTTGAACTGGTGTTGAGACAACTGGACGACTCCCAGCAAAAAGTACTCTTGGCACGATTGATGGACATGTTAATTGCCCAGCAGGAGCAGATGCTGGAGCTGGCCCGAACGGCGAGGGACATGCTCAAAAAGTGAACCCGGAGCGAGTAAAGGCGACGTTCGAAGGCCCCTGTAGGTGAATCTGGCTTTCCCATCGCCTGAGTTGTCCCTGCTCCAGCCAGACTAAGTAGCCACCGAAGGTACAGAGTGAAGGCATTATGCCAGACGGTCACGACATCCTTCTTCTGGGTTATGATAGTGAGAACAACCTCAGCATTCTCTCGCTCGCAGCATTTCTCATTCAGCACGGAATAAGGGTTGAGATCGACACTTGCGAGACCTCCCGGAAGGAGGCAATTCTTCAAACGATTCTACACGGGAATCCAAAGATAGTCGGATTTTCCGTGGCCTTTCAGTCGATGCTCGATGAGTTCTCTGAAGTCATAAATTATCTCCGCAGCAACGGTATTCGCGCTCACTTCACCGCAGGTGGTCACATACCCACCATAGCTTCCGGGACCATTTTTGAGATCGTGCCGGGTCTCGATACAGCTGTCCGTCATGAAGGCGAATACACCCTGCTAGAGTTGTATCAGAACTTGGATAAGCCTGATCTTTGGCCCGCCATCCGTGGGCTTGTCTGTTGCAAAGGTGGAGTGATACACACTGCGCCTCCGCGGCCATTGATAGCGGACCTTGATTCACTTCCTTTTCCCTTCCGATGCGAGTCGTTTCAGACTTCTTGGCAGCAAAAGGTTTGCTCGATCGTGGCCAGCCGAGGGT
>CAZDYZ010000159.1:0-3739 GCA_964509525.1 uncultured Acidobacteriaceae bacterium | reverse complement strand
TCGGTGAGCGAAGCAGCCATACGTGGTTCGTCCTGACGTACCTGCTTGGCTTCGGCAAGGTCCGCAACTACGACGGTAGCTGGACCGAGTGGGGAAACCTCGTCCAGGTGCCGATCGAGAACCCAAGCGCCGAGAGGCGGGATGAAGCAGCTGCCTGAGCGTCTGGAGCGCTGGCTCGCCACGCTGGAAACCCTGGAGCGCTCTGACCGGATGCAAACGCTGATCGACGTGGCGGGACGGTTTCCGCACGTGCCGCCGCGCATCGCCCAACGGCCGTATCCGAAGGAGCATCGTGTGCCTGGCTGCGAGTCGGAGGCGTACGTCTGGGCGGAGCCGAGAGCCGATGGCACGCTAACGTACTATTTTGCCGTGGAGAATCCTCAGGGCATCTCGGCCATGGCACTGGCGGCGCTTCTGGGGGACGGACTTTCCGGGGCGCCACTGGAGGAAGTCGCCGCTGTTCCGGCCGACGTTGTATATCGGATTTTCGGACGCGAGCTGTCGATGGGCAAATCGCTAGGACTGATGGGCATGGTCAACATGGTCCGCGCCGTGGCGCGGCAGCAGCTGCAAGCACCGATCCAGCCAACTGAGGAGGGAGGAGTGTAGGCCAAACGTGTATCGTGAGCCGGGCTGTACCAGACATTGTTTGAATCGACCGCACACGGGAATCGTGTGCCGAAACCCCACGGTTTTTGCACAGGCAGATGAAGCGACAAACACCCCGGTGGCCGCTATAAGTGCATCGGACAACGACCCACTCACCCTCTGCGACAGAGTTCAGCGTCGTCAGCCTCGCGTCTGCGAAGTTGATCTTAATCTCTCCCAACACTGTCCGCACGCCAGTACGCCCTACCTGCCTGCCATGGTTTTGGCGGTCCTCGGCGAAACAGCTTGCTGCCGCGTCGAGGTCGCCGCGATTGAACGCCTTATTGAATGGTTCGGGGATGCGCCGGTTGGTTTCGGCAATGTTCAAGGAAGCCCTCCATGGCGGCATGGGATAGCGTCGATTTTACGCTGCATACCAGTCGGAATGCGGCGACCAGCGGTTACAAGAACGGCACTGGGTTTCAGTCCATTGGTAGAGGCAAGCTGGACACACTCCGCCCGTATCGAAAGTATTCCATATGTTGCCGCAGGTGCAAGAGCCATTTGTGTTCTTTGGGCGGAGACCAGCCGCAGAGCGGGCAGCGGATTCGGGGGCCGGACAGCTCGTGGGTCTTGACTTCCTCAAGGTCGACATCAGGAGTAATCGCGGGAGCGTCAGTTTTTGGACTCATGCTGTCTACTGAATCCTTTCTCTTGTCCGATTCTTTCCGATCACGTGCACTTCTTTCCCCCGGAGTCCGGCATACTTGATGGCCATGCCGAGCAGCATGTACTCGTCTTCTTGGTAGTCGGCAGCAAAGGCGTCTTGGTGGAGCAACACGTGCTCCGCGTCATCCGCGCACATTCTCGCAAAGTTGGGGAGCTTCTTCCTGATGGTCGCGATCAGATTAGACTCCCGCTGCATACGCTCTTCGTTCGTCATAGTTGTCATGAGAATAGATGATTCTGAGTCTGTGACAGTTCTATCCGTCGCGAGCATTCCTCATCGTCGTTCCCAACATTGTTGACGCGATTACCCACTGGGAAGGAACTCGTCAACCGGGCGTCGAAGGGCTTCAACAGTTCGGATATGGCTGCGACGTTCTGCATTCCGGGATCGAGCCAAAGATCGTACCTGTTCGAATCGAGGATGACAGGCATTCGGTCATGGACGGCAGAGGTCACGGAGTTCGGAGTTGTCGTCAAAACAGAACACGTCTTCACCCAATTTCCGCTTGGGCCTTTCCAGCCATCCCATAACCCGGCGAAGGCGAACAACTCTCCATTATTAACCTCGAAGCAGAACGGCTGTTTACCTGTTGCTGCGCGTTTCCATTCGTAGAATCCATCTGCTGGAATCAAGCACCGCCGAAGCCGCAAAGGATCGCGAAAAGCTGGCTTCATCGCCGCGGTCTCGGATTTCGCGTTGATCGTGCCACTAGCAATGAAGCATCTCGTGCCCAATTTGGAATGAGACCCCAACGCACGCTCGAGATTTGGCGAACAGGTTCCCTTGGATTTTGCCGGATCACCGGAACTGGCTGGGTCGGGGCAATATTGTATTGCGGCGACCAGTCGTTATCCCACGGATCGCACTCGAAGTGCTCCTCGATGATCTGCTTGCGCCTCGATAGTCGATAGCGACCGCACATCGTCCGAACATTATGGCAGATGTTCGGTCTGGACGCTGGGTGTCTAGCACCCAGGATGGATCGAGGTCACGCTCTAGGCTCTCGTTTCAGTGACACAACCTTGGCGAACTTACGAGGAGAATCGTAAAGCCCGCGTGGGCAAAACTCACGAAACTTGTCCTCACGCCCGTCAGTGTCCTAGGTCACTGACAAACCATGGGTGCCGAGTTCAAAGTTTCAACTGCCGTTTGTGCGCCCGGAACAAGACTGCATGGTCTTGTTCACACGAATCGAGCCAAGCCGTTGGCCAGAAAGCAAGACCTCCGACATTCTAATGTCCCTCGCTCCGGGCGCCAGATGGCGCCACTTTGTCTGAGCCTATGTCATGTGAGGAGGTTTGCATGTTTACCCGCACGATTGAAGTAAATCTCAAGCCAAACATCAAGCCCGAGTTCTTCAAGAAATTCAAAGCAGAAGTGCTGCCGATCCTCAAGAAGACCCCTGGCTTCTTTGACCTCGTCGTTCTGGAACACGACACCGAGGTGAACAAGATCTTCTTCCTTAGCTTCTGGGAGACGAAGAAGAATGCCGAGTATTACGAGAAAGAGTGGTACCCGAAGGTCATGACGATCATCGAGCCGTTCTACATCGCCACGCCGGTGGTGCGGTACTGGACACTCGAGGAGACCTTCTCCGAGAAGTTGCTCGTTAAGACAATGGTATAAAGTTTGCAATCCTGAACAGCCGGCCCCGGTAGACGTTCCGTTTGCCGGGGCTTTTGGCAAGTAAAATTTTCTTGGAGCTTAAAACCCTTCACCCAGGGCCTGGTCTCTATGATTGGCACTCCATTGATGCGGCACGGACCGCAGTAATAAGGAGACCGTCTACCAAAACCCAATACAACTCGCATAGACCCGAGGGGCGGCTTCCTTCAAATCGCTGTATCTGAAGCGCCCAAAACAAGAAGCCGCCCTCCTCGCTTCGTCTCTACGGGCGCTTCAGATACAGCCCTAAGCACCGGCCGCCCCGTTGGGGCGGTTGTGTGAGCCAGGAACTCCGTCAGAGTCCCCCGTGATTCCATTCGCAGATCTTGGACCTACAAACATATGTGACCGCAGAGCCATCCAGCCTCCAAGTTAAACTTTCATTTGAACGTGGGCCTGGTAGGTATCGCCGCATCTCTGTTTTGGCCTCGCAATGAAGAAGGGAGCCCCAAGCATCGGCGCTCTGTTCTTGTCGTAGGGTTGACTCTCGCCTTACTCACAATGATTCCGGGATTGACGCTACATAGGTACAATGCGAAGATTGTGGCCAACCGCGACCGAGAAAACGACGCAGGGCAGCTGCAACTCGAAAGCGAATTGAATGCGACAGTCAGCGAGTTGCAACAATCGAGAGTTGAACTCGCAAGCCTACAAAACTCCGCCTCTGCGGAACGCCGCATAGATGCTGAACGCGAAGCCGCGGCGGAGCGGGATTTGATGCAAATGGGCCTGTAGCTCAGCGGTAGAGCAGGGGAC
>CAZDYZ010000158.1:0-2591 GCA_964509525.1 uncultured Acidobacteriaceae bacterium | reverse complement strand
CACTAAGTTGATGCGAGCGACTGAGAGTCCAAGCCTGGAGTGAGTCGCCTTGCCCAACTAAGTTTTCTACGTACTCTGTCACGTCTTCGTAACGCATGTTCGCTCCCCCTAGCAACAGTCGTAGTAGTGTCCGCAGCTCCGGCATCTCGACCTAGTCTTGCTTCCCGCAATCGAGTCGGAAGGTTTTCCACAGCTCGGACAGTTACTTTGGCTCGTTGATAGGCACCAAGAACGTTTAGGCTCGTTCAGAAATAAGACTTTTAGGAGGTTGCGAGGCAATCAGATGACATCCCGTGGAAGACTTGCCAAAGACGTGCCAGAACTGTCAATATGAGAATAGGGATGTGGCGAACTATTGTCTGAAGTGCGGAACTCCCCTCACACAAACGGTTACCGCGTCTGCAGCTCATCCGACATTCTGCGCTTACCATCCGCTCGTGCTGGCCCAGGTCTATTGCTCGGATTGTGGGGTGGCTATCTGTTTGAGCTGCGCAAGGTATGGCTATCAAGCAGTCTACTGCCCAACCTGCCACATACGACGTCACGCCTCACTCTTTCGGCCCCCACCGTTCGGGCCAGTATCGTTGCAACAGCCAGTGTTCCAGCCTAGCCGCGCCTGGGGTAAAGGGCCAGCTTAATCACTTGTGATTCGCGGCCCGAGCCTAGACGTTACGTTCTAAGTAAGAAACGGGTCTAAGGTTTCAGTTTCTTGTGAGTCGTCGCCTGAATAGGATTACCGCTCCTACGCCCAGCAATAGTCCTGCAAGAATTGCTTCGAACGGGAAGCCTGGAATCGCCGGCGCGGAGTAAGGTGCAACTGCAAATGTTGCGGATGCAAAGTCCCCGGTGGACCCGGTTGCAGTCACAGTGTAATACCCGACCCCGACGTTTGCTACAACGAAGGATCCTGTAAGCGCTCCTGCAGAAATGGAGCAGCTTGCGGAGATTACGGCCGGGCTTGCGATTGTGCATGAGGCATCGTTCGTCGAGAATCCTGACCCGGTTACTTGGACGGTGAATCCAGGTGGGCCTGAGCCGGGTGTCAACGTTATCGAGACAGGCGTTCCTACATTGAATACCGTCGATGCCGAGTCGGATGTGGGACTGCCGGTTACTGTGATCGTGTAGGGGCCAGTGGCCACATTAGCTACGACAAAGGAAGCGGTGACTGCGCCGTTCGTTATCGAGCATGTCTGGGATGCTACGACCGTCCCTCCGGACAGAGTGCATGCGGAGTCACTTGGAGAGAAGCCAACGCCAGACACTTGGACCGTGGCGCCCGCACGTGCTGTTGACGGGCTTAGGGTGATCGATGGCGCGGCGGCGTTGACCTTGAAGCTAGACGAAGCTGAGTCGCCTCCAGGGTTCCCGGTTGCTGTAACCGTATAGAAACCGGCAGCGATGTTAGCCACGATGAAAGTGCCGCTAAGCGCTCCGTTCACCACGGAGCATGTGGGCGAGCTTGCGGGCGACCCGGAGAGTGAACAAGACGTGTCGGAGACTTCGAACCCCGTACCTGAAACTTGAACGGTTGTTCCCGGGCTTGCAGAGATCGGGTTGAAGGTTACTGCAGGCGCTGAGGCTAAGGTGAAAGATGCTGTGGCGGAATCGCCTGCCTGGCCGCCCGTGCCGGTCACAGTGTAAGAGCCCACGGGAACATTGGCAGCCGTAAACGTGCCGGTGAGAACTCCCCCCGAAACTGAACAGCTCTGAGACGATACGACCGTCCCAGAAAGAGTACATGAGTAATCACTCATGGAGAAACCTGAGCCAGAGACCTGGACGGTTACCCCAATCGGGCCGGTGCTCGGATTTAGTGAGAGCGATGGGATACTGAAGGTCGTAGTCGTGCTTGATGTTTGCGTACTGACGGTGCTCGTCAGGCTGGTTGTAGTGGATGTTACGGTTACTGTGCTGGTGGAACTGGAGAGAGAGACCTGCTGAATCACACCGAAAGTAGCAGAAGCCACCGGCATGCCCGCGTAACTCGTAAGAAGCATCGAGGCAACTACTAGGATCAGTACGGCTATCGTTCCACGCTGTAGGTTTTTCATCAAGCACCCGCCCATTCAATGAAGACTAGTTGAATCCCTACTTAGGATTACTTTAGTGCGTGTCGCCCCGAATCTATAAGGAAAGCTGCGCGTACCGCCGCTCGGCCCGCGGCTTTGATATGAAGTAGCGTAAATTGGGGGAGTTTGGGTGTGCAGGAATGCTTCATGCGTTACAGGGTTGAACCACGCCTAGGCTTCAAGCGGAGCCACGATGTCCCTTCCGCGTCAGCTGGAAGGCGATTATGCCGGCTAGAGTCGTGGGGAAGTACACTAGGGTTACCTCGAAATCAAGCGCGAGAAACGAGTTGTTCATGAGGCGTAAAGCGAGCATCCAAACAGACACGAGGAGTAGGATTACGAAGGCGTAGATCCAAGGTTTGCGCTCTTCGTGGCGATTCGCCGACGCGGTGGTTCCCCGGCTCAGTACCCAGCCTCTTCCCGTTCGCCTTCAAGCAGCGTGGTCAAGGGAATGTTCAGACTTGTACCGTCGGGAAGTGACCGCCGTATGCTAATCGGCAGGGCCTCCTCCTGAAGTTC
>CAZDYZ010000157.1:0-8133 GCA_964509525.1 uncultured Acidobacteriaceae bacterium | reverse complement strand
CACCGGCATGGATGCGATCACCTTGCAGCCGGCTGCCGGGGCTCATGGTGAACTGACGGGCATCCTCTTGATACGGGCATACTTGGAATCGCAGGGTAACCCGCGCAAGAAGATCCTGATTCCTGACTCGGCGCACGGAACCAATCCCGCGACCGCCGCCATGGCTGGCTACACCGTCGAGAATCTCAAGTCGAACCCAGCCGGGATGGTGGACATCGCGTCGCTGCAAGCGCAGGTGAACGAGGATGTCGCCGCGCTAATGCTGACGAACCCAAACACCATGGGAGTGTTCGAGCAAGAGATCCATAAAATCGCCGAGGTGTTGCACGCGCAGGGCGCACTGCTGTACATGGACGGCGCTAACATGAATGCGCTCGTTGGTAAGGTTCGTCCAGGCGACTTTGGTACAGATGTCATGCACCTGAACCTGCACAAGACATTCTCAACTCCGCACGGTGGAGGCGGCCCCGGATCAGGGCCAGTGGCGTGCAAGAAGTTTCTGGAGCCCTTCCTACCGGTTCCGGCGCTGGTAACCAAGCCCGATGGCAGGCTGGGCTTCGATTACAACCGGCCAAAATCCATCGGCCGCGTACGCATGTTTTATGGCAACTTCGGCATGCACGTGCGCGCCCTGGCATACATCATGGCCAACGGGCCGGACGGCCTGCGACAGACCACGGAAGACGCCGTCTTGAACGCCAACTATATCCGCAAAGGGCTGGAAGGCAACTACGACTTGCCTTACAAAACGGCGACCATGCACGAGGTAGTGTTCAGCGATCGGATACAGACGCGCAAGGGAATAAAGACCGGCGATATCGCCAAAAGGCTGATCGATTACGGTTTCCATCCCTACACCGTGAGCTTCCCCCTGATTGTGCCAGGGGCGCTGATGATCGAGCCGACAGAAAGCGAGTCAAAGGCGTCGCTGGACCTGTTCATCGAGGCGATGAAGGGCATCGCCGAAGAGTCAGAGCAGTCGCCTGAGATCATCGCCGAGGCGCCGTATAACACGCGCATTTCGCGGCTGGATGAGACCACAGCAGCGCGCAAGCCAATTCTGCGGTGGAAGCCGTTGAGCGACCCGACAGGAAAGTCATGATAGTGGGAGGCAGAAGACACAGGCAAATGGGAAATAGTGGTGTTTGCGCCTCCGCAGTTTCTGGCTTAGGCAAAGGCGGGGTAGGCCACCTTGATTTTGAAGACAGAACTGCAGTTACTTCCCCGCTAAAGCTTTCACTCGGGCACTGAGACGCGCCTTGTAGCGACTGGCAGTATTCTTGTGCAGGATGCCTTTCTGGACCCCCTTGTCCACGACGGATACGGTTGCGCGATAAGCTGTTTGGGATGCTGCCTTGTCGCCTTTGGCGATCGCCTCGCGCAGAGAACGCAACGCACTGCGCAGCCGTGACTTGTTGGCGCGGTTACGGGCAGTCTTCTTGTCGGTTTGGCGCGCACGCTTGAGCGCCGAAAAATGGTTCGCCATAGTTTCCTACAATCCTTCGATGACAAATCTCAATATGTGCCGAATTGTTGATTTTACAGGAGGATACGTTGCTCGGCAACTTGGGCGGGCCCTGCTGCGGCGACGTAAAGCGCGCAATGCGTGCTGTTGCCGGCAGATAGGTTCACCTGATGCTTTCTCGTTCTGCGGGCGCACAGACATCCGCTTCCGCGAAATTTAGCATCCTACCTGAGACCAGGAGACCTGCATTGGGTGGTTCGTTTTCTTTTTTCAACCATCTAAATAGTTGGAGGCGCCAGATTTGTCGCTGGGCCTGCGAAGCGGTATCCCGGTCAGCATGGAATTGTAAGGCAATTAGGATTGACTCTTTCTGGAAACGAGGATACGCTAAGCGCCAATGAGAGTTGTTTTTCGCTTCGGCGAAACATCCCGGCTACACTTCCTTCACGCCAAAACGCTGCCACCCATGCAAACGTCACACCGGGCGGCTGGTCTTCTCTTGTCACCCAGCCAGCGCGGAGCACAAGGGCCCCAGGAGGCAAACTTCCAGGTTTAGATGAAGAAGAACGTCGAGATCGGCCCCAACATCGAAACCTTATTTGGCACCCGGGACGAAAACCTGCGCCTGCTGGAAGACGGTTTAGGCGTGACCGTGGCCATGCGGGCCGATGGCATTGAAATTACCGGAGCGGCCAGCGACGTGGCCCGAGCCGAGCAGGTTTTCACCGACTACCAATACCTGCTCCGCAACGGCTTTACCTTTGTTAACGGAGACTTGGGGTCTATGATCCGGGTCCTGACCGCGGATCCGGCTGCGACGCTGCGCGGTCTCGCCGAAGCCGGCAAGCAACGCTCCTTTGGCAAGCGCAGTGTGCAGCCCAAAAGCATTAACCAGCGCCGCTATCTCGAGGCAATCGAGAAACATGACATGGTATTCGGCATCGGCCCGGCGGGAACGGGTAAGACTTATCTCGCGGTCGCCATGGGGATCGCAGCGTTGTTGTCGAAGCGTGTGAACCGCATCATCCTGGCCCGGCCCGCTGTGGAGGCGGGCGAGCGGCTGGGCTTCTTGCCAGGAACGCTCCAGGAAAAAGTTGATCCGTATCTTCGTCCCCTGTACGACGCGCTTTATGACATGCTGGAGCCTGACAAAGTGGATCGCTATCTCGAAAAGAACGTAATCGAAATCGCACCCATTGCGTTCATGCGGGGGCGGACGTTGAACGATTCCTTCGTCATCCTAGACGAGGCGCAGAACACCACATCCGAGCAGATGAAGATGTTCGTAACCCGTCTGGGCTTCAATTCCAAAGCAGTGATTACTGGCGATATTACGCAGATTGACTTGCCAAATTCGAACCGCAGCGGGCTGCTAGAAGCGATCGATATTCTAAAGAACGTGGACGGAATTCGCTTCTGCTACTTTGATGAGGGCGACGTCGTGCGGCACCACTTGGTACAGCGCATTATCCGTGCCTACGACGATTACAAGGGCCGCAACGAGCAGTTGTCGCTCCGGCTCGAGGTAAAAAACGGCAACGTCTTCACCCCTGTGCGCGGCAGCAATGGGCAAGTATACTCGACCAGCATCGAGCGGGAAGCGGCCTTGGCGGAATCACCTCGGGCAGAAACGCCGCCTCCAGTGCAGAACCGTGCTTCCGAGTAAAGACTTGTTATCATAATGCGGGAGGGCTTATATGCCCTCCTATTTGTTATTGACAAGAAAGTGATCCTCCTGGAATACAAAACTCAAGCAGTTAGCGCACAAGCGTTAAGGTTGTTCGCTGCCAGAGCTCAACGCGCGCTCGGATTACGGGACGAAGTTGACATTCGCATCACCTCCAACCGAGAGCTACAGGACCTGAATCGCCGTTTTCGGAAGAAAGACAGACCCACCGATGTCCTTTCCTTTCCCTCCGCCATGCCGAAGTTACTCGGTGACATTGCAGTGTCGGCTGAGATAGCAGCCGCCAACGCCGCTGCACTCGGCCATTCCACGGAAACGGAGATCAAGATTCTCATTTTGCATGGCCTTCTCCATCTCGCGGGATATGATCACGAGCACGACCACGGCAAAATGCAATCGCGCGAAACTGGCTTGCGGCGACAGCTCCAATTGCCAGCCGGGTTAATCGAACGCGGGCACGCGGGCGGACAACCGAGTGCTACGAGGGGTAGCGCGAAGTCCGCTGCTTACAAGCGGCAAGGGCGCCGGAAATGAGCCTTCCGTTATTCCTCCTGCTGTTGTTCCTACTGGCATTGCTAGCGCTGGTCTCCTACGTTGACCGCCTGCACGCCGAGATGGGCAAGTTCCTGGCTCGTGAGTTCGAAGAGAACATCGAAGTCTACGAGCAGCGAGTGGAGCCGCGGTTGCGTGTGAGTCGGGAAAGGGCCGCGCTGTCTATGGCAGTGTTGACGCAAATCTGCATGGCCAGCATCGGGGTGCTTATCGGCTACGTGATATTCATGGAGAAGCGCTGGGTTGTGCTCGACCTAGTGCAAGCGGCAGTCAGTCTAATCCTGATCATCGTGATTTTCAATCGCCTGCTGCCGTATGTGTTTTTCGTACGCACCCGGGGCGAGTGGCTCGCCCACTGGGTGCCCGTCCTGCGAATACTGATTTATCTTGCGCTGCCGGCCACACTGGTTCTCGGCTTCGCGCTGTCGGTTACATCCCTCTCCAAGGAACGCGCCGAGAGTGAGTCAGAGCGTCCGTCAGAAGCAGTTGATGCGCTGATTGAAGCCGGCCAGGAAGAGGGAATCCTGGAAGAAAGTGACCGCGACCTTATTCAATCGGTAGTCGAATTTGGCGACAAGAGCGTGCGCGAAGTCATGACGCCGCGGCCGGAAATCATTGCGGTGCCGGTTACCAGTTCGATCGCTGAATTTACCGAGTTGGTGAAGAAATATCCCTACTCGCGTATACCGGTGTATGAAGGGGGTATTGATCACATCAAGGGCATCGTGTATGCCAAGGACTTGTTGCAGGTTCCCGATGTTGAGGCGCACAGCAAAACGGTTCGTGATCTGATGAAAACCGACGTCTACTTTGTTCCTGAAACCAAGCGGGGGAGCGATTTGCTGCGCGAGATGCAGCGCGACAAGGTACGCCTTGCCGTCGTGATCGATGAATATGGAGGTGTTGGTGGTGTAGTGACGATCGAGGATCTGGTGGAGGAGATCGTTGGTGAAATCCGAGATGAGCACGAAAAGGCAGAGGTCGAGAAGGAGAGCGACACATCGTACATCTTCAACGGCAACACCGACATTGATTTGCTGGAGAAGTTACTTGGTGTGCGGCCTGCGGAGAAAGAGGCAACCACGGTTGCGGGGCTGGTGAGCGAGCTAGCGGGACACATTCCCAAAGCCGGTGAGGTTTTTTACGAGAACGGACTGTGCTTTGAGGTCATCGCATCCACCGAACGCCGCGTGGACCGCGTGCGGGTCAGTCTCGAGCCCAGGCAAGTCCGGGCCTGACATGGCATTTCGCTCCGGATTCGTCTCCATTATTGGCCGTCCAAACGCGGGCAAGTCAACCCTGCTCAACACGCTGGTGGGGGAGAAGCTCGCCATCGTAACCTGCAAGCCGCAAACCACGCGCAATCGGATTCAGGGCATTGTCAATGTCGATCGCAAGAGCACGTGTCCCGCAGGGCAGGTTGTGCTGGTGGATACGCCTGGTGTCCACAAGCCTAGCAACTCGCTCAACCGTCGCATGATGAAGGAAGTGTACGATGCGCTAGAGGGCTGCGACCTGCTATTGCTAATCGTGGATGCAGCCCAGAAGTTTGCCAGTGGGGACCAGTTCGTGCTCGACATCGCCAAGAAGAGCCGGCAGCCTTGCTTCCTGCTGCTGAACAAGATTGACAAGCTGGATAAACCACGGCTCCTGCCGCTGATCGCGGAATACAGCGAGCGGCACGATTTTTGTCAGGTAATTCCCATCTCGGCGATGAAACGCCAGGGTCTGGATACCTTGCTGAATTTGGTCGTTAACGCACTGCCAGAAGGACCGCGATACTTTCCCAAGGACCAAATCACCGACCAACCCGAGCGATTTCTGGCGGCCGAGCTGATTCGCGAGCAAGTCCTGCTGGCCACCGAGCAGGAAGTGCCGTACGCGACGACGGCGCTGATCGAGGAATATGAAGAAGGCAGCAGGCTAACGCGCATCGCGGCTACGATTTATTGCGAGCGCGCAGGACAAAAGGGCATCCTGATTGGCAGACAGGGAGCGACTTTGAAGAAGATCGGTGCCGCGGCTCGGGCGCAGATCGAGAGACGGCTCAACACCAAAGTCTTTCTCGACCTGTTCGTGAAAGTGCGGCCGGGCTGGCGCGATTCGCGTGACTTTCTCCAGCAGACCGACTGGCGGACACAGCTACGGCGGATGTCGCAGGCAGCCGAGGTCAACGACGCTGAGAGATAAATATCAAGGCTGCTTTGGCGCCGCCTTCTCAGCTGCTTCATGCCCAACCTTGGTTTTCTTCGCAGCGATGGCCTTATCAACCCATTCGTCAGCAGTCTTCAAGTCAGCTTTCCGCGTTTCGGGATCATCGCACTCGTATTCCGCACGTTCGCGATATAACAGGTTCGTGTAGCCCATCGCGTCGTCATTGTCGGGTTGCAACTCAAGCGCCTTCTGCAAACGCTGTATTCCATCTTCAACTTTTTGCTGGTTCGTTGCCCGCAGAGCGACGCATGCTGACGGCGTACTGATCATTTCGCTTTCCGAAAGGCCTAGTTCTTCGCGCACCTTGGTGCGTGACTTGTAGGCTTCGGTCCAGTCGATTACGGCAATCGAGAAAAAGTTGCGCGCCTCCGCTGGATTGAGTTCGATTGCTTTCCCGTAGTAATCACGGGCCTCATCAAAATGTTTCAGATTAAAGCTTAGCGACGCGATAGGAACGACGCTCTTGTATTTTTCCGTTTCCGTCGGATCGTCATTCAGGACTTTCTTGAATTCCTCAATTGCCTGCTGCGCCACAGCGATATTCGCCGCCGAGTCATCGCCCGCAATATATTGCTGGGCATAGGCAGTAGCAAGGAAAAGCCGGGCTTGGGTCAGATCCGGATTGATGCTGAGCGCCGTCTTAAAGTGCTCCACTGCCGCGGGATAATCCAAGAATTTGTACGCCAGTACGCCGGCGCGCATTTCATCCGCCGCGGTCGGTGCTTGCGCAAGGCAAATCGTGAGGTCCAGGACCATGGAAAGGAGCAGCCAGGCAGGAAGGAGGGATCTACCGCCGAGTGGATGCCAACTGCGCTTCTGTCGATGTGCCGTATGGTGCCGCAAGTCGTGGATTCCCTTCAGAATCGCAACAGGACGAGATTTCAACCCTGATCCCTTCATCACCAGTACTACTCCTTCACCGCAATTCCCAGCGCTTTCATCTTGCGATACATGTGGCTCCGCTCCAGGCCGAGTACCTCGGCGGTGCGGCTTACGCTGCCGTGATTCTCGTCCAACTTCTTGAGGATATAGTCGCGTTCGTAAGCAGCACGCGCCTGGTGCAGACTGGAAAAATCGCCCATTGTTCGACGCCCACTTTCCCGGTAAATCAGCGTGGGCATGTGCTTGCGCTCCAGCTTGCTTACGGTTGGATTCATAATCACAATTCGCTCGATCAGATTGCGCAGCTCTCGAACATTGCCCGGCCAGGAATATCGCACGAGCGCCTCAAGGGCTTCGTCAGACATTTCCTTCTCTCGCCGGTCGTATTTATTGGAAAACTCACGGAGGAAGTAACGCGTCAGCTGGGGGATATCTTCCTTGCGTTCGCGCAAAGGCGGAACATAGAAGGGAATTACATTCAAACGATAGAAAAGGTCCTCCCGGAAATTGCCCTTGGAGATTTCCTCCTCCAAGTCCTTATTAGTCGCGGCGATCACCCGCGCGTCCACGGTGATGGGCTCCTCCTCGCCAACCGGCGCGAAGCGGCCTTCGTCGAGGGTACGCAACACCTTGGATTGAGTCTTGAGGCTCATATCGCCCACTTCGTCGAGGAAGAGTGTCCCCCCATCGGCTTTCTGGAACTTGCCTTCTTTATCAGCCGCCGCGCCGGAGAAGGCACCTTTGCGATGACCAAACAATTCACTCTCGATCAGATCTTCCGGAATGGCCGCGCAGTTGACCTCCACAAACATCGCATCCTTGCGCTGGCTCTGCGAGTGCAAGGCACGCGCGGCCAGTTCCTTGCCCGTGCCTGACTCGCCGTAGATCAGCACGCGCCCATTGGTAGGCGCCATCAACGAGATTTGCTGGCGAAGCGCTTTCATTGGAATGCTGTCGCCGACGATAACGCTTCTAGCTTGAAACTGCTTCTTGAATTCGAAGTTCTCGCTGCGCAGTCGCTTGGCCTCGATCGCGTTCTTGAGGACGATTAACGTACGCTCAATGGAAAGCGGCTTTTCCAGAAAATCGAATGCACCTAATTTCGTCGCACGCACGGCGGGTTCGATGTTGCCGTGCCCCGAGATCATGATGACCTCAGGATGGTCCTCGTTTTCCACCAGCTTCTCCAGAGTTGTAAGTCCATCGATTCCTGGCAGCCAGATGTCGAGCAGGACAACGTCGACAGACTTGTGGCGCAGTGTATCCATACATTCCTCGCCGCTCGCGGCGAGTAGTGCCTTGTAACCCTCGTCCTCCAGCACGCCTTTCAGCG
>CAZDYZ010000156.1:0-7572 GCA_964509525.1 uncultured Acidobacteriaceae bacterium | reverse complement strand
GAGAAGGGGACAGTCAAGTGGTTTAACGGAGCCAAAGGTTACGGATTCATCCAGCGGTCCACGGGCGAGGATGTGTTCGTGCACTTCTCGGCTATCCAGGAGAACGGATACCGGAGCCTGAACGAGGGCGAGACGGTGGAGTTCGACCTCACGAAGGGACCGAAGGGCTTCCAGGCCGCTAACGTCCAGCGCGTATGACGTCTCTGCCACGCTAAAACCTTGTATCGCGCTCGCGTCACTTGAGATACAAGGCTTTCCAAGTTCGGCCTAGACCACTAAACCCTCCCGTTTGGGAGGGTTTTCTCTTTGACGTAGAGACATTCAATTATGCGCAGCCGCTCACGACGCCATGAATCAGGAGTGTCCTTGTTGGCAATCTGACTGTCCCGTCAGGCTCCTCCGTTGGGCAATGGACGCCCGCAATCGCTGTAAGGCCCAGCGCGCATGCTCAGCAACAAACGTATTCCTGTCACGGCTCAGTTCCTCCAACACCGGCAGAAAGCGCTCGTCACCGCTGTTGCCCAGGGCGACTGCAACGTTACGGCGAAGGACGTTAAATCCGCCTCGCTTCAGGGCCGACCCGCGAAACACCTCGCGAAAGTCTTCGGCGCTGAGCTGGGCCAGCCATTGGAGATCGGGATTGACCAACTTAGGACGTGCTTGGAATTCCGCTGACACATTTACCGGCGCCCTGCGGTTCCACGGACAAACATCCTGGCAGATATCACAGCCGAAAACCTGGCGCCCAACAGCCTCGCGCAGTTCTTCTGGGATTGCGCCACGGTTCTCGATGGTGAGATATGAAATGCACCTGGTGGCATCGAGTTGATATGGTTTGGGGAACGCATTGGTCGGACATGCATCCAGACAACGCGTACAGGAACCACAGTGGTCTGCAGCAGGAGGATCAAGCGTCAGTTCCAGTGACGTGAGCATAATGCCGAGGAAGAGCCACGAACCTAGTCGCTGGTTAAGGATGCAGGTGTTCTTGGCAATCCAGCCGATGCCAGCGTACTTGGCAAAAATGCGTTCGATGATTGGACCGGTGTCCACATAGCTCCAGGTTCGCGGTGCTGGGATGTCTCGCTGTTGGCAAATCTCGATCAACCTCGCTTCCAGCGCTTGCAGTTTCTCAAGCAGCACATTGTGATAGTCACGTTTCGACCATGCATAACGCGAGATCCAGCCTTGAGACGTCGTGCCGGCGTGGGTGGAGTAAGGCTGATCAATGTTGTAGTTGGTTGCGCAGACCACCACCGAACGTGCCCACGGAGCAGCGTTGGCCAACGAGGCGCGCTTCAATTCGCCAGCATGGTTGCGCTTTTCGAGATAGTTCATCCCGCCGGCGTAACCTTCGGCGATCCATTGAGGAAAGAATCGGTGTTCGGGAGTTTCGGCTACGCCGGCGACACCCGCTAGATCGAAACCAACTTCGCATGCGAGGCGCTTGATTTCGCCACTCATGGCGGACAACGTAAACGCGCGGGACATTCTCAGCCAGTCTTGATCACAGGGAGTGCTTGCCGCTAACCGTTCGCACTCGGCACTTACTTCTGGGGTTGGACCGGAGCCCTTGTCTGGGACCACCGGCTGACAGACATTTCACCCTTTCCTGCAAATCCAATTGTACGGCACCTCGAATGGGTAACGGTCTAGGTCAGATGGAAGGCGGGACGGACACTAGAAGCGACCCTAGACCTTTTATAACTGCTAGACGCCGAGCTTCTTGACTTCCTCGTTGTAGTATTTTCGATAAAGAATGTCCCATTCCTGGGAGCCTTCGAGAATGGTGCGGCGCTGGCTTTCGATCTTCTGCCGGGCAGCAGCATCGATCTTCGCTTCCTGGGTCATTAAGCTTTCGAGTATGCGGCGCACCTCCAGACGGATGCTATTGCGATCTTCGACAAAATCAACGGTGTCCATCTCGGCTAACATGTCAGCCACCGCATGCGCAAGCTTGTTTACTTTTTCGTGGCTGAGCCTCATAACACCGCCTTATACTTGCGTACCAATTCGTTCTTGACCCTCTTGAACATCTCCTGGTAGTTAGCGCCGCTACGCTGCATCTCCTCCGCATAGGTTTCCAGAATCATGCGTACTTCGTCGTTGATGCGATCCTCCAGCGTGAGTTCGTCCAGCAATGCGGCGTTGACCTGGGCAATGGCCGCAGCCTTGTCGGAAGTCTCTATGAACTCGCCCTCGATCAGTTTGTTGGTGACTTCGCGGGCCAGATAGCCCACGTATTCCTTGGAGAAAAGCATGCTCGTTCGAACTGCTTCGGGAAACACCTCAGTCTAACATACGATTTGCATGGCTTTTCTTAGCGCGGGATGCCTGGTCGTGGGTTCCTCTTTTGCGGGAGGATCTTCCTTAGCCTGCCGTGGAAATACTGGATGGTCCATCGCTTTCGAATTCTTGGGCGTTCTCTCGAAGCTGCCCGCAGTAGTCGTGTAGCAATGGATTTGTACCCCTGCGGGCTCAACGTGAGGGAGGAACGCAGTTGCCGAGTGCTTCCTTAGCGGTCTGACCAGTTCCTCTTCTGAACCAGCGAGCAACCGGCCCACGCCATCATGCGAGCCTGGACTACAGTCCGAGTCGTGCATGGGAGTATGATGAGTTTCACTGCGGTGAGCTTTCTATGCCGCGGCCATCGAGATCTTGCCATGCCAGAGGATCTTTCCGCCCTCAAAGACGACATGACGGCGTTCATCCTGGGCCACGGATTGAGCCGATTTCAAGGTTACGTCACCGAAGACGTGCATTCCGTGATGTGGGATCCGCGCGACAATCCCGAAAGCTGGAAAGACTTTGTCGAGTTAGCGAAGAAAGCCGGTGCGGCATTTCTCTCCGTAGATGAAGAGGTACTCCAGCGCGACGAACTCGACTACCTCATGCAGCGCCTGCAACATGCAACCTATCCCAGCGAGGAAGACCTTGAAGAGGGGCGCTGGTTGCGCAATTACGTTGGCAAGACCGGTTTTATCCAGCTGGGCTGGCCGCACCAGGGCATCATGTTCCTGTACGAGGTTTCCACCGAATGGTACGAGCGCTACCAGCACCTCCTAGACTTGGTGGAAGACTTCGGCAGCGTGGCCATTGACGACATGGATCAGGACGACGAACGCTGACGTGCGCTGGGATCTTCGCAATGCCGATTCACAAGCTGTACAACAGCTGGCCCTGGAGATGAGCTTGCCAGTGTCGATAGCCCGTCTGCTGGCAGCGCGCGGCATTCAGAACGGTCAGCAGGCCAGGACGTTTCTCAATCCCACTCTGAACGATTTGCACTCCCCATACCGGATGAAGGGCCTTCGCACAGCGGTGGAGCGCTTACGGGCCGCCATTGAAAGAGGCGAGACGGTTTTCATTTACGGCGACTATGACGTGGACGGTACGACCGCGATCGTCATTCTAAAGACAGCCCTGGAACTCTGCGGCGGTAAGGTTGACTATCACGTGCCGCACCGCATCCGCGAAGGCTATGGTATGCGCGACGAGGTGATCGCGCAGGCCGCCGATCGCGGCATTCGAGTCATCATCAGCGTGGATACCGGCATCCGCGCCTTCACTGCAGCCGAAACTGCCCAGCGCTGTGGGATCGATCTCATCGTCACTGACCACCACCTGCCGCCTGCCGAGGGCGTCCCCAAAGCGATCTCGGTGGTCAATCCAAACCAGGATGGCTGTGAGTATCCCTGCAAGTCACTGTGCGGCGCCGGAGTCGCCTTCAAGATTGCACAAGCGCTGTTGGAGGAGACTAGTCGCGCGCGCCTGTTGCCATCGTTCCTTAAGATGGTGGCCATCGCCACCATCGCTGATGCTGTGCCGCTGGCCGGCGAGAACCGCGTCTTCGCCAGACTGGGATTGGAAGGCTTGCGTAAGCCGGTTAACGCCGGACTGCGCGCCCTGCTGGCTAACTGCGATCTTGACGGTTCGCGTCCTCTCAGCGCCAGTGACATTGCTTTTCGCGTAGCTCCGCGCCTGAATGCCGCCGGTCGCATGGATGTCGCCGAGCGTGTCATCCGGCTGTTCACCGAAAAAGACGCCGGGAAAGCGGCCGAAATGGCCATGGAGCTCCATCAGCTCAACGGCGATCGCCAGCAGAAGGAGCAGCGCATCATTGAGGAAATCCAAGCAAGGATTGAATCTTCACCTGAGTTTAAAGACGCCTACTGCCTGGTTCTGGAAGGCGAAGGGTGGCATCGCGGCGTTGTCGGCATTTGCGCGTCACGGGTCGTAGAGCGGTGGCGACGGCCGACACTCGTCTTCTCCTGCGAAAACGGTGAGGCGCATGGCTCCGGACGCTCGATCGCGGGATTTCACTTCTTACGAGCATTGGAATCATGTTCGGAGCTGTTCAATCGATTTGGCGGACATATGCATGCCGTCGGTTGCTCGCTTCCGGCAGACCGTATTCCTGAGTTGCGATCGCGTCTCGATGCCTACGCCCGCCAGTGTCTGACGCCAGACGATTTCATCCCCGTGATGGAATACGACGCAGAGATTTCGCTCGACGACATTAACCACGACTTCTGGCTGGCACTGCAGAAGCTGGAACCGTACGGCACGAGCAACCCGGTGCCGGTGTTCGTGGTCAGAAACTCCCAACTGGTCCAACCTCCTCGTATATTGAAGGAAAGGCACGTAAAACTGCGGGTGGTTCCTGGCAAGAATGTCGCGAGCGTTCGCCCTCAGCAGGCGCATGAGGTGCTGGGGTGGCGCATGGCTGAGCGTGTCAGGCAGGAGTCGCTGGTTGTTGACGATATCCTGGATCTTGCCTTCACCCTCGATTACAACCAGCACCCCGATTTCGGGGGGGTGCAGCTCAATCTGCTGGACTTTACCCGTGCCGATCCGAATCGAGGTTTCGGCGGACCGCCGCCCGTTCCGAGCGCCTAAGCCGCCAGCTAATTGACTTTACAGACCACCTACTCCGGGGTAATATTCCCATCCGATGGAGACGGTGCTCGACCAGGTCTGTACGAGCTGTGGTAACACCCGGTTGCCCTACGGCGGCTACTGTCTATTCTGTGGAGACCTGCTATCGGAACCGATTAAGGCCTTGGTCTCTTCACCAGCTGCTAACCCGCCAAATAAGGTTGGGTTGGTCTCGCCAGCGACAAACGAGTATGCCGGTTTCTGGCGACGTGCCTGGGCGGGGACGATCGATGTAGGGCTGGAGGCCACTGGCGCGCTCGGGGTTACCTTTGCCATCGACTTCGCATTTAGCCGGGTTGGGCGCATGCTTGGCTACGAACCTTGGATTTCCAAGGTCGCCACTGGGATTGCCTATATCCTTGTCCTGACCGTCGGCGCCTGGTTGTACGGTGCCTTCGCAGAAAGCTCTTCGCGACGCGCAACCCTTGGCAAGCGCATCATGGGCCTTCAGGTGGTGACAGCGGACGGTGGGAGGGTCTCCTTCGGTCAGGCAACCGTACGTCACTTCATGAAATTTCTGTCTCTGTTCTCTGCAGGCTTCGGATTCATGATGGCGGCCTGGACCAAGCGCCGGCAGGCGCTTCACGACATGCCTTGCGACTGCATCGTGATCCGCGTGCCGCGGGAAAAGCCTTTCTCGCTGTTTTCTCACTAATCCGCCTTTCCGCTCTGTACTTTGGCTGACTTGCGCAAGCTGGCGTAATATCGAAAGCAGATGTTTCAGCCCGTAGCTCAGGTTCGCAAATGGCTAATAACCGGGGTCGTTGTCCTCGTTATTGGAGTCACGGTTTCGTATTGGCTCACGCGTTTCCGTATCGTTCCCACCTTGCACAGCAAACCCCAGGAGTTGGGAATCGACATTCAGCAGACGAGCGACGGCTTTTCGCTGTCAAAGTCTGAAGGTGGACGTAGTCTGTACACAATTCGAGCCTCCAAGGCGGTGCAGTTCAAATCGGGCGATCGCGCCAATCTGCGGGACGTGCATATCACAGTTTATGGCCGCACTCATGAACGCTACGATCAGATATATGGCAACGAATTCACCTACGATCCGCAGAGCGGCAACATCAACGCCATCGGGGAAGTGCATATTGATCTCCAGGGCAACGCGGAAGGACCTTTGAAGCCCGACCAGGCACCCCCCGCAGAGTTGAAAAACCCTCTCCATCTGGTGACACATTCGCTCACCTTCAATCAGAAAACCGGCATAGCCCAGACCGAGGAAGTAGTGGATTTCCGTAACGCCCAGGCTTTCGGCAGCGCGAAGGGCGCTTATTACGATTCGAAGGCCAATGAGCTCCTCCTGAAGTCAGACGTACATATCGTGACTACCGGTAACAGTCCTGCAACCATCACGGGTACGGGCGGCTCCATCCAGAAAACGCCGCGGCAGGCTGTGCTCCTGAACGTGCGTATCGATCAGCCAGACAAGACCTTGACCGCAGATAAGGGAATTTTGCAGTTCGAACCTGACAACTCAGTGAAGCATGTAATTGCGGAAGGGAATGTCCACATTGAGAGCCGGGGGCCAACGGTCGTGGACATTGTCGGGCCTCGTGGGGATCTGAATATGGGGCCCAACAACTCGGTGGAGCAGGCGATCCTGTCGGGTGGTGCGAAGTTCGACACCCATGGCGCCAATGTGACGCACGGTTCGGCGGACACGTTTGTGGTTGACTTCGATGACCAGAACCAGGCGTCACGCTTTCACATGATTAGGAACGCGCGCATGATGCAGGAACCCAAGCCCGAGAAATCCGGTCCTAGCGGGCAGCCGATGGAAATTGTCGCCGACCAACTTGACTTCCAGCTCGAAAACGGGAACCAGGTTAAGACGGGGGACACTGTCGGCAAGGCAACCATCACGATTCTGCCATCAACGGCCCCGAAACAGCCAAAGGGAAGTGGGCAGGATATGGGAAGCAATGCCACCACGGTCGCAACCGCAGGCAAGTTCCACGCGACTTTCGACGACAATAATCGCATGAAGACGCTGCACGGCTCGCCGGATTCGCGGATCGTGTCAACCTCGCCCGGACAGCCGGAGAAGGTTAGTACCGCGCACAATGTTGACGTCATCTTCGCATCCGATGGGACTGTGGAGGAACTAGTACAGACAGGAGACTTCCAGTATCACGAAGCCTCAGCCAAGCCTGATACGGCTGGCCGGTCTGCCTTTGCCAACATCGCGACGTACACACCCGGCAACTACATGCTGGTGCTCACCGGTTCGCCACGCGTTATCGATGGCGGCACAACCACGACGGCGGAGGTAATACGCATCAATCGGCAGACCGGCGACGGCTCTGCGGACAATGATGTCAAGACGACCTACAGCGACCTCAAGCCGCAACCCAACGGCGCTTTGCTGGCAAACTCAGACCCGATCCATGTGACCGCTGAGCACATGACCGGCCAGAAGCAGCCTGGAGTAGCACACTACACCGGCAATGTGCGGCTGTGGCAGACGGACAACATGGTCCGCGCTCCCAAGATCGATTTCGATAACGAGAAGCGCAGCATTGTGGCCGAGTCGGACCGCTCCCAGACGGTCTCCAGTCTGTTTGTTCAGCAGGGACGGGACGGCAAGCTGACCCCGGTGGATGTTACCGCCAACCGGCTGACTTATGTCGA
>CAZDYZ010000155.1:0-3905 GCA_964509525.1 uncultured Acidobacteriaceae bacterium | reverse complement strand
CTGAAGTTCGGATTGGTGAAGGTGCGCTACCGAGGACTGAAGAAGAACGCCAACCGGCTGTTTGCCACCTGCGCCCTGGTGAACCTATTTATCAGTCGCAAGAAACTGTTCCGCCTGGTGACGGTATAAGTTCCCAGCGGGTTTTTTAACGATACTTGGGCGGCTTTCAGACAACAGCTGAGACCCAAATCGCTAACAATGAACATCTGAGTCGATAGGTTTACGACATGGCACACCGAAAGCTGTGCTTATTCAGAGCTTCCTTAGTGCAAGCAATGATGGGAAATACCCTTGGGGTCCGGTGGTTCTCGACACGCGCGGTAACATCTATGGGACGACTGTTAACGGTGGCAATCGAACAGTCTGGGAATATGCACCTTAGTGCTCGCTATTAGAGACACGAATTAACAGAAAAGCGCTTCCGCCCGCTTTTCGGACTGAGAGTCTCGCAGGCATTCTCCGATTACCGAAGCAGCCGACCAAGAGCCTTCCTAATGATGATGGTCCACGAACAGAAAAGAGCCCACTCAAGTTTGAGCTAAAGTGGGCTCCTTATCACCTATCGCCGTCCTCAAGGTTCGTCGCTGTCAATTACTCAGGAGTCCAGAAAAACGCAGCCACTTTAGCAGTTATTCCCGCCCGGGCCTCCGAAAAAGAAATAAGCACCCCACACGACGTTACCACCCACGTTGGGACCGCTAACTGTGTAACAATTTGGCGACGGCTGCTGAGCGGTCAAGTTAGCCCACTGCGAGTTGTTTCTAAGGTCGACGTAATAGATTTGGCGCTGGTAGGCCGCGAATTTGTATCCCCGGGCAGCCCAAGCACCGCTGCCCATGGGGCCCCAGCTTCCATTGCCTGCTGTCTCACCACCATACGTGATGCTCTCAGCATTACGCGACATTTGACCTCTTCTGAAGATTTGCCCTGGGTAATAGCCAACCCACGTTCTGTTGGTGTCATTGCCTAAGGCCAGCCACCAGTTGCCTTGAAACAAATACCACGTCATGGTGAAGTAGTACTGAGCGCCGCCCGAGATGCTGTAGTTAGAGAACTTCCCTCCGAGATGCCAGTTCCTATTGACCTGTACGAACGCCGGGCAGTCTAGGTTGTAACACTTTAAGTTTTGGTAGTTGTCGGCAGTCCAGAAAATAAATAGGCGGGAATTCTCGTCGCCATACTTAGCCGGATAGTTCTGCCAGCCGCCTTCAACAGTCTGGAGATTGTTCCCGGTACCACCAGAATACCACTGCTGCGAGAGGGAGAATATTTGTCCCAGGTTGGTGTCTACGAACGGCTTCCAGAGGTTCAGGGCCGAGTTGCCACCCAGGTTATCGACAGTCTGTTGAGTGTAGGAGTATTTGTGACCGGCTGCCGGAGCACCGGATCCAGGAAGCTGTCCACCGCCATCAGGGCTCTTACTAAAAAAATCCAGCAGGGTCGCATAGGTGCTCAACTCGTCGAGGGTGATGCGTCGCATCGGGATCGCGCCTTCCCCACACGTAGTGGAGTTTCCAAATGGGTCGTATTGGTCGCCGGGCCCAAGTTGTGCACTGAAACTGTCGGCCCCACTTTCGGCATTCAAAGCTGGAGGCGGCTGCGCAATGCTGGTGAGACCTAGTTGGACGTACGATGGCTGCTGCTGGATCGGGACGCAGTCAAAGTATTGGCTATACAGCAGGAAGCTCTGGGAAACCTGCACGCCATCATACATCTTCAGAACATACTGCTGCATCTGCTGGAATGTGGGTAAATCCTGTACCATATATCCCGGCCGGCCAACGTAATTGCTCGAATTGACCAATGCGGTGTCGGTCAGGAAGTCGCTAAATGAGACAAATTGTGCTTGAGCATGCAACGTTGCGATCAGCGTCGCCGTAAGCATGACGATGAGGCTCAGCCGGACTCGCTGTGTTATAGCTTGCATCACGATCTCCTTTTCGGCGCTGCTCGTACCAAGCCCCCAGTTTGGTTCGCTTCGAAGTGGCTTCGCCGAGAGCAGGCCATTCTCGTTTCGTGAGCTCAGAATGTGCCCTTTGCTGCACGCCTGCAATGGCCGGTGCCTAATTTGTCTCTGATTTCCCTATGATTGGCTAAGACTATAAGGAGATGAGGGGTTAGCTGACTAAGCGATTTCGGAACGTAAGAAATCGAGGCTTTGCAGCTGTTGTTTGGTTGTCAGGTTTAGTAGATTCGCCGCCTACCTTGCACTCCTAGCGAACAGGCAGTGCATTTTGGTGAGGTGAAGCTAGGCGTGCGTTAGAGGTTGACACAGTGGTTGTCCCAGTTTCGACACAGTACCTCGACTGGATCCATTTACGCGACATGCACCACGTAGTCGCCACAGACCAAAGTGCTCATCCAGCAGCCATGAACGATCTTGTCTTTTCACGCGGAAAAGGCTATTGCTAAAAGAGCTGACCGCTGCGTCACCGTTCGTTAATTTGCTGGAAGAGGCAACTCTGCGCTAGTGGTTGGGCCTCGAAGGTCAGAATGTATGTCACCACAAGCACTTCGTGGACCACTGATGTTTGACGTGCAGAGCCCTTTCTGATACTCCGATTTGTACTTCCCTCGCTCCCGTCCGGAGCCTTAAGAAAGACAGAACGGATGGCCCCGTGACGAAGTCAAGCTTAGCGAAGTCTCGTCTTTCATCCGCTTGGGAGGTAATAGTTGCTCTTTCGCAATGCCGCGTTCGATCGCTTGCACGAGATAAGGACGAAGAGTCTTAGGCGGAAGAATATTGTGCAGCGCTCCGACATCCAGGGCACGATGCACGCTATGGATCCGGTCGAACTCTGCGGCCACCTCGCCTAACTTTTCCGAATGCACAACTTTGAAGAGTTCGCTCCACTCGTCGCTCAGGCGACTCTTTTCCGCACCTTCTGCCTGCGTGATCGCCTGGGTCAAACCGCGAAGTCGTGGATCTTTCCGGGCTCTGGCCTCGACTTCACCGGCGAAAACGACGGCCGCCGCCGGCGCCCCCCCGATTACAGATGCATAAGTCCCCTCCAGCGCTACCACCTCGAGCTGTTCGTTCAGTGCTCGCGAAAATACGACATAGGCACCTCCGTGATAGCGAGAGATCACACAGAAGATCATGGGGCCCTTGAAATTCACCACGGCTCTCCCGATCTCGGCGCCATATTCCAGTTGCAGACGACGCATAGATTCGGGTGAGCCGTCGAATCCTGATAGATTGGCGAGGATCACCGTTGGGCGATTGTGGCTGGCGGAATTGATAGCGCGAGCAACCTTCTTCGATGAGAGCGGGAAAAGCGTGCCAGCAGTCCACTGGTCAGGCCCGTCGGCAGGAACAAAGCCGAACCGCGGAACAGGCTTGGATTCGATGCCGATAAGGCACACTGGATAACCGCCGAGATGGGCATCCCAGACCACGGACGTCTCCGCCGATCGCATGCCAGACCAACGCTCCAAGGGAACGTGATCCTGGTCAATGACCGCCGCCATTACTTTGCGAATATCGAACGATTTCTTTCGGCCAGCGTTCGTATCATCCGAGAAAATGTCTCCTACTTGGACGAAGCCGTTGTCACGGCCGTCACCGTGCGGATAAAGTTGCACATCTCGATCAACAGGGTCCGTAGTGGAGGCTCGCCGCGGGAACCGCTCACCCGGCGCCACATAGGTGTGGTCATAGTGCCGCATGAGGATTTGGCAAGCTTCGTCGATGCCACGAGCGAAATACTGTGCCTGGCCGTTGAAGCCCATGATGCGGTCGTAGCCGCCTATACCTTCATTGTCTTCGGCCGACACGCTGCCTGAGTAGTCCAACGCCCGCTTGCCAGTCAACACCATCGCTGCCCGCGGTGTCATGATCAGAATACCGCGAGTGTGCATGAGCATTGTGGCTTCGGCATTCCAGTAAGGTTGGGCACCTACGT
>CAZDYZ010000154.1:0-2498 GCA_964509525.1 uncultured Acidobacteriaceae bacterium | reverse complement strand
TATGTCATCTACACCTCGGGCTCAACCGGCAGACCTCGTGGAGTCCTTCTGCCGCACTTAGGGCTGGTTAACTACACCCTGGCGGCGGCGGAATTGTTTGAGCTTCGACCCGGCGACCGAATGCTGCAGTTCTGCTCGCTCAGTTTCGATGTAGCGCTGGAGGAGATTTTTACGACCTGGGCGTCCGGGGCAACGCTGGTTTTTCGCACCGAGGAAGTATCCCTGGAACCGGGCGAGCTTCTGGGTTGGGTGGCAAAGCAGGGTATCACCGTGATGGACCTGCCTACAGCGTATTGGCATGAATGGGTCCATGCTATGGCTGACCTGTCACCGAAGGTTCCACCGTCGGTACGGCTTGTGATTGTCGGCGGAGAAAAAGCCTCTCCCGAAGCCTATGCCACCTGGCATAAGTTCGCCGACACCCGTGTGCGCTGGATTAACACCTACGGTCCGGCAGAGACCAGCATCGTGGTCACCACATACGAGCCCCGATTACAGCCCGGCGGCCATCCTCCCACGATTCTTCCCATCGGCCGTCCGGTTGCCAATACGCGTATCTACTTGCTCGATCCGTATTTGAATCCCGTACCGGTGGGAGTGCCGGGTGAGTTGCACATCGGCGGGCCTGGGGTGGCCAAGGGATACTTAAACCTGCCGCAATTGACAAAACAGAAATTCATCCAGGACATTTTCAGTGATGCACCTTCGGCCCGCCTGTACCGGACCGGCGACCTGGCGCGCTATCTGCCCAGCGGTGATATCGAGTTCATGGGCCGTCGCGACAACCAGGTAAAGATACGCGGCTTTCGCGTCGAGCCGGGAGAGATTGAATCTGCTCTCTCCAAGCATCCTGACGTGCATGAGGCTGTTGTCATTCTGCGCGAGGATCAAACGGGCAGCAAGCGGCTGGTCGCCTACCTGGTTTGCAACCAGCCCGAGGCTGTGACCGAGGGCGAATTGCGACAGCATGTCAAAAAATCCTTGCCAGAATACATGGTGCCTTCAGAGTTTGTATTCCTCAAGTCCATGCCGCTCACGCCCAACGGAAAGATCAATCGTCGTGCATTGCTCACCTCCAAGGTGGATGCGCCCATAGGCGCGACACAGGGTGCAGCCGCAGGAGAGCGGCTACAGGTGGAACTAATACGGATCTGGGAAGAGTTGCTGGAACGAAAGCCGATCGGGGTCCGAGACAACTTCTTCGAACTGGGCGGACATTCATTGTTGGCTGCCAGGCTGATGCATCGCGTCAAGCAGATATACGGCAAGACCCTCCCCCTCGCCCTGCTGTTGCAGGCACCGACGGTTGAGCAACTCGCGCGCCTGCTGAGCAGCGATGGCTGGTCGCGCCACTGGTCTTCCTTAGTGGCGATTCAACCGGAAGGGTCGAAGCCGCCATTTTTCTGCGTGCACGGGGTTGGCGGAAACGTGGTCGGCTTCCATGAGCTGGCCCGGCATATGAAACCCGACTACCCGTTTTATGGGTTGCAGTCCCAGGGATTGGACGGCAGGCACGCCGATCACACCCGCATTGAAGACATGGCTAAACATTACCTCGATGAAATCCGCACGGTTCAGGCAAAAGGACCTTACCACTTGGGTGGGTTTTCCTTAGGCGGGTTAGTGGCGTACGAGATGGCAAGCCAGCTTCTCGCCCGCGGAGAAGTGGTCGGTTTACTCGTCCTGTTCGACACCTACGCGGGCAGTCCGAAGCCGGTTAACCAATCGTTGCTGAATCTTTTGCGCCGTCCCGGTCAGATACGGCTTGAGCGGCTGCCGGGCGCGTTACGCAAGAAAGTTCGCCGCACGGTTCGCATGTGGCGTCTGCCTGACAATCTGAAAAAAATGATGAGCACCAACGCTCGTGCGGCTGAACAGTATCGACTCCGTGCTTACGAGGGAAAGGTCACCTTGCTGCGGGCAGGTGATACCTGGCGTATTTCGGAAGACCCTTACACTGGCTGGAGGAAGCTGGTCGCAGAACTTAAAACCATTGAAATTCCCGGCGCACACATGGACATCTTGCGCGAGCCCCATGTCAACCGTGTGGCTGAGTGCTTGAAGGGATGCATCGATGACGCCAGCCTGCGCGAATCAGACCTGCGCGTCAGCAATCTCCGATGAGTGAAATGAAAACCAGTACGACGCCAGAAACCGACGGCAAAGCGGCTCTCGCGGAACGGCAGGAGAGTTGGCCGGGAGATGCGCGCCCGTCGAAAGGCAATGGAACTCGCCTGGCAAATCTCCGCTCCTCGATACCAGGTCTCATTCCTTGGGTACACAAAGGCGGTCTGGCGATCATGGACCAGGGGCTTATTTCGGGGTCCAATTTCCTGGTGAGCATCCTGCTCGCCCGATGGCTCGTGCCCGAGCAGTATGGTGCTTATGCCGTGGCCTTCGGCATCTACATGCTCCTGTCACTTGTGTATCAGTCATTGGTGCTGGAGCCGATGGGGGTTTTCGGCGGTTCCGCTTTCCGCAGCAATCTTCGGGGTTAC
>CAZDYZ010000153.1:0-4539 GCA_964509525.1 uncultured Acidobacteriaceae bacterium | reverse complement strand
AAGATATTGGCTGGCTTGATGTCGCGATGGATGATGCCGGCAGCGTGGGCGGCATCAAGCGCGTCGGCGATCTCAATGGCCAGCGAGATGAGAGTGTCGGTCTCAACAGGTTTGGCAGCAATGTGATGCTTCAGCGTCATCCCATCTAGGAATTCCATGGCGATGAAGGCCTGGCCGCCTTCCTCACCAATGTCGTACACCGTGCATATGTTGGGATGATTCAGCGCTGAGGCAGCCCGGGCTTCGCGCTGGAACCGAGCCACCGCGGTGGTGTCTTGCGCTACATTTGCAGGCAGGAACTTGAGCGCAACAAAGCGGCCAAGCCGCACATCCTCGGCCTTGAATACCACTCCCATGCCGCCACCGCCCAATTTTTCGATGATGCGGTAGTGTGAAATTAACTGATCAATCATTGGCCGGCGGTGACGTGGATATTTGATCTTAGGGTCATTGCGGACCTAAGTCAAAGCTGCTGCCAGCGCGCTCTTCTGAACGGATGACGGGCAAACCGTAAGTTAGGGCAGATTAGGGCCGCCAACGCGCGTGCAGCGCTAATATGTTGGGCTGCAACGACCTGTACAGAGAGTTCGAATCACTCTCTGCCCGCTATCAAGTCGTTAATATCAGAGAAACAACTATAGCTACACAAGGACAGAATTCGTTGCCCAGCTCCGTCGCATTGAGTTGCCTGTACATGTAAATATCGTCAATGGTCTGCATGAGTCTCTCCGCACAAGATCGGCGCACTGAACCGGTAGTACTGGTGTTTTGATAGGAGATCTGAGAGGTCGAGCGGAGCGTAGGCCGGGCAATTAACTGTTGAGCCAGACATGAAGGCAAAGGAGAGTAGGTGAGATGAAGCTCGAGGTGGAGTGCTATTCCGGCCGGAAAGCCGACGAAAGGCCGGTGCGCTTCCGGCTAGACGGACGCGAATATCTGGTCGAGGAAGTACTTGACCAGTGGTACGGCCCCTCAGATACCTACTTCAAGGTCCGAGCGGATGACGGCAACCTTTACATCCTGCGGCGAGATATTTCGACGCCGGACGGCCCATGGCATCTAGAGTCCTTTCGACAAATGCCACGGAGTGAAGGTTAGGCAGGTGATCTCAGCTCTGCTCGCGGTTGTCTCTCCTCGCAGGGCTAGCAACCCTTAGTGGAAACAGGCCTCGAGCCAGAGCTTCAACGTGAAGTCGTGCCGTGTTTCGTTGGCCAGGTAGGGTCGTAGTTCCTTTTCGCACCGCTGTTTGAGAGTTTGAAAACGGCCTCGTCCAACCGCCCGCCCCGTTTCGGCAAGCGAAGTTGAATTTCTGGGATATCCGAAATGGACAGCGTTGTAATCCGAATTGGACGAAGATGTAATCCGAATCGGACGAACAATAAAATCCGGATCATACGGAACGACATGTGCCGAACGATCACCGCCGTACCCTAATCCCACGATTTGCGGCAGAGATTGTCAACTCCGCGCTCCGAGACACACCGGTTGTCCTAGTGACCGGTCCCCGACAATGCGGCAAGACCACGTTGGTCCGGGACTTGCTCGCAACGAAGCGCGCGAATTCCTGACGTTGGACGACGACACTTCACTGGCGGTGGCACACGGCGATCCAGCGGGGACTTGTACGTGATTTTGAACGAATGACAATTGACGAAGTACAGCGAGCGCCCGAGGCTGTCAAGCAGGATCGGTGGTGGTTCTCGAAACCGAACAGAGCATCAGACATTCTCTTGACTTTGTAGTTTCCGTACGCCGGGCAACAAATACAATCGCGGACGGCATCTTCCACGGGAGAAATCTCTTGGGCTATTCGACTGATAACAGAGCAGTTTGGCAACGCGCCCTGACTTTCGGGAACGTTCCCAAACATTTCGACGTACCTTTGGCAGATTGGAGTACTCGATGCTCAGGAGGCCTGTCTGAAAACCCGACTCGGAAGCTGTCTAATGACCGTATTTCTGCTGGCGCTGCCCATTTGCGCGGTCGCCCAATCGAATGCCACCCAGTCCGCTGCGGCCGGTAACAAGGTCGCTACAGCAGACGAACTCTTTCAAACAGTCTCGCAGCTCGATAAGCAGCTTTTCGATGCGATCGACCGCTGTGACATGAAAACAGAGGCGTCGTTCTGGGCCGACGATGCGGAGTTCTACCACGACAAGAACGGCCTCATGGTGGGCGGTCCGCAAATCGTTGATGCCATCAAGAACAATCTTTGCGGAAAGGTGAAGCGGGAGTTGGTACCCGGAACGCTCGAAGTTTATGGCTTGGACGGCTATGGCGCAGTTGAGATCGGGGTTCATCGATTCCTTCACCCTTGGGAGCAGGATCATGGCATTGTCGGCGAAGCGAGGTTTATCCATGTCTGGCGGCTGAAAGACGGCACATGGAAGATCACTCGAGTGATCAGTATCGACCATCATCTGGCCAAGTAATATCTCCGCCGGTCCGATTGACCGACGATAACATCGGCTGGTCGTAGTCCGGACGCCTCGTGCGTAATCGAAGAGCAGAGACCAGATAGCTAAGGGCGGCACGCTGTCTTTCCCGTTGAATATCTGGAGGCCCCGATTGCGCCAGCGAGCCACACCGCCGTGAAGGAATCCCATCCAGATATCCCCATTGGGACCTTCCGCGGTTGCCGCCCCCGGTCCGTGGGTACCAGTTTTGTTCCAGGCGAGAGTCACATTTAGCCTTGCGACAGCACAATTCCTTCGCCCTCTTTCCCGGGAAATCAATGATGCGACGAGTGCTCAAAATTCACGAGATGATGCACCGTAAGTTGGAGAGCTAGAAGCACATCATAGAGACGAGTCGAGAATATGGAAAAGCGCAAGCTACGTCCACAGTTGAGCTCAGTAGGCTTTTAAATCGGCTGGTGTGGGACTTGGTTGCATCCATAATGAGAACTTCAGAATGGCGTTCACATAAAGCTGTGCACCTTCCTCCGGCTCGATCCTGAGCATCGTGCTCAGCGAGAATAAGCTCTTTTGGCAGGTACAACTCACTGAACGGATAGCCGTCACTATCCATCAAGATAGTCTCATACGAAAAATGACCAGCCAACGATTAGGTTGAATGAGCTGCCTTCAATGCATGTGATTGCAACGCCAAGACAACTCAAGTGGCGTTGGGTCAGCTCGGGTTGGGCACTTCTCTTGCAATGCTTGCTTGCGTACCTGCAAGGTTCCGGAAAGTCAATTCCTAAGGAGAGTAGCAGGGCTTAGATCAAAAAGTCCCTTTTCGATGGGCAAAATCGGAGGTTAAGTATGAAAAAACTTTCAGCACTTTTGGTTGTAGTTTTCATGAGCACACTGATGTTCGCCAAGAACGCAGCCGATGACGGTCCGGCATCTCCAGCTTGGGGCTCTGTCGTTGGCCTATGCGACGCTGTAGGAGGTCCAGGAGCTTCCTGCGCTTACCAGCCAACCTGCGCCATTGTGATGAACCAGACTCCCTCGGACAGTGTGAACGTAGTTTTTGCCTATGGCAACAACGGAACGCGAACCATGAACGATGTGCCGTATATCACCGAGAGAACGAACGGACGACCGTTCTGGGTGATTGTGAACGCAAGCGAGTGTATGGCTGACAGCGGGCAGCAAAACAAATGAGGGAAGGGCTAGTGCTGATATTGATGTTGTCCTTCGCCAAAGGTAGATCGACGCTAGCCGGCGATGTTAGGGTTGGATCGGAATCGCCAGATTAATTGCGGGTCCGGGATTCATCACTCAGCGGAATCGCTCCCGCTGCCAACGCACCGCCGTATCGGAGTGAACGACAACCAAAACGCGGCGCTAGCCCTTCCACAGCAGAGACAATCCGATGCAGAACCAGCGATCATGTCCGGCTAATCACGGACGTTCTTGCTTACGCTGGTAGATGGAAAGTTGTTGGCGGAATGCGAGGTGCTCAAGGATGACTGCGTGGATGTTGTCTGTGTCGCAGACGCAACCGAGCGCAGGGGCTCGAACCCTGACCTCCACTGTGTGAATCTACAGGTTAACGCCTAGGTTGCTTTCGTTCTGTCTCTTTTCCGCGTGATTTGCACCTCATCCCCTATGGCCAAGCTTTGTTGACAAGTTGTCGACGAGTTTTCCGACTCTGTGACGAAAGGAAATCTTTCCAGAAGAAATCGCTGGAGATATTCGCTTCGTTTGTACTGGGCGTGGCTAAAGACGCTGAACGGCTCCAGGCGAAATTCCTGCTCTCTGCGGGCAAGCTTACAAAGAACACTTAAGGTCGTCTCGTGCCGAGTGGCGGGTACTTCGTTTCGAACCGGGCGCGTCCAGTCGGTCAGTAGTGAAACCGGAAGCGAAATTCTGCATAAATCTGCCGCGGCTGGTTCCAGTGAAATCCGCCAAACGTCAGACTGTTATCCAGTTACACACGTCGGTTTGCTACATTCAGCGCGGTCACGGAAACGGCGTATTTCCCCTCGGAGAAGCTCTTCCCAAGGGCAAGATCAACCGTAGTGTGGCTCGGCAAATAAGGTCCCGGGTATTGCGACAGGGGTGTCCCGTACAACCCGTTCGTAAACCC
>CAZDYZ010000152.1:0-3723 GCA_964509525.1 uncultured Acidobacteriaceae bacterium | reverse complement strand
CCATTTCTCACGCTGGAAGCCTGCGATTGTTTCCACGCGATAACCGCGCCTACCAGCGTGGCCGGCGCAAGCCAGCACATGGCAAAAACGGCCACCCAAACCGCTTGCGAAACGTCCAGGCGGTGCCCCAACCACGCGATGCCTTCCCAAAGCAGCAGGGCAGTCGCGGCGCCCAGGAGCCAGGAAAGCCCGCAGGAAATCCACAAGGCGTGCAGGCGAGCCTGATTTTCCCGCAACTGGCGAGCCCGCCAGCGCACGCGCGCCTGCGTGGTGCTTACCAGTGCCGGGTCAACGCTCAGGGTGTTCGACCGCAACGCCTGGAGCGCTCGTTCGTTCGCGCGCGCCCGGGCTTCGCACGTTGGGCAGTCCGCCAAATGCGCGTCAAGCCAATTGCGTTCGGAGACCGAAATTCCCTCCACGTGACTCGCGTCGATGAGGCGGCAAGCGCGCTCATGCACCTCGGCGTTCATATCCCTTCCTCCGGCAAAAGATTGCGGAACGATTCCAGGCCGCGATAGAGCCGCGATTTCACCGTCGAGAGCGGTGCGCCCACGACTTCTGCGATTTCGTTCAACTCCATCTCCTCCTGGAAGCGCAGCACCAGCACCTCGCGCGCCTCGGGCGCCAGGTGCTCCAACGCAATTTTCAAGCGTTCTGCCTGTTCGCCTGCTGCCGCGGCATCGAAGGGCGTGGCGGATTTCGTGTCCGGCCACTCCCGGGCCCCTTGTTCGTCCTTGGGTTGCAACAACGCCTCCAGACTTTCCGGTTGGCGCTGCCGCATCCGGTCGATGGCCAGGTTCCGGGCGATGGAGAACAACCAGGCTTCAAATCGCCAGCGCGGGTTGTATTGGTGGCCCTTTTCCAGCACCCGAACCCAAGTCTCCTGGAACAGGTCCTCGGCCGCTTCGCGGTTGCCCGTAAGCGTCCAGAGATAACGGGGCAGACGGTATTGGTAGCGGCTTATCAATTCGTCCAGCAGGTCAGGATCGCGGCGCCGCAGCCCGCGTGCGATGTGGGCCTCTTCGGTTTCCATCGGAGCCAGCAAACTAAAGGTGGCGGCGACCATACTAACGGGATATACGAATCAGGAGGACAAAAAGACTCAAGCCGACTTAGTCCCTTCTTGGTGGTAGCATCGCTCGCTGGCCATGAGAAAACCAACGCTGGTTTGCTGGACGATCGCGAAAACGATTATGGTTATTTTTGTCACCTCGGGTGCATTGAATCTTCGCCGGTGCGATGCTTACTTAGGTGTCTCACTACCTGCCTGGAGCCGCATGCCGGGCTTGATTCTTGTCATCTTGGGGGTCTGCTGGTTTGGGCGTGCCGGGGACCCAGGGCAGGCGCGGCTCTCTAACCCCAGGAGATCGTCTTCCCCGGAAGAGTTTGTGGTTTTGGGTCCGTTTCGCCACGTCCGCCAACCCCATGTCCCTCGGCCTCGTTATTCTGATGCTGGGGCTGGGATTGTATGAGTTGTCGCCATCTATTCCTTCTTTTCGCCATAGCGCTGTTGATCGCTCTGCACCTTGATGTCGTATATGTGGAAGAACCAGGCATTGAAAGGCGATTTGGGGCGAGCTATCAGGATTACAAGCGATCGGTTAATCGCTGGTTGTCAAGACTCGGTATCCGCAAGTCTTGACGCGCCACCGCCCCACTGGGCTGCCAGCTCTGGTTCTTTCGTGATTTACAATCATCTGTTTGTCTGGACGCCATTTTTCCACTCATCATCACCACACTATTTAGATTGGAGCACTAACTTGCCAGAAACCATTTATGATGTGGCCATTATTGGCAGCGGTCCTGCCGGATATACCGCTGCTATCCGCGCTGGCCAACTCAACCTGAAGACGGCACTTATCGAGAAAGACCCTTACCTTGGTGGGACCTGCCTGCATGTCGGGTGCATCCCGACCAAGGCGTTGCTGTTCAACGCCGAGGTTTACGACCATGTCAAGGAAGGCACGGAACTTGGCTTGGAGAACACTGCTGGCGTCACGCTGAACTGGGGCGCGATCCAGAAACGCAAGCAAGGCATCGTGGACAAGCATGCCAAGGGCCTTCAGTTCCTGATGCGCAAGAACAAAGTTGACGTAATTAAAGGCTATGGCAAGCTGACTGGTCCGGCAAAAGACGGCATTCACACGGTCGCGCTCGAAGGCTCAGAGCAGAAATCGATCCAGGCGAGAAAGCTGGTTCTCTCCACCGGCTCGGTCGCACGGATGTTGCCGGGTCTGCAACCCGATGACCGCATCCTGACGAATATCGAAGTGCTGAGCCTCAACGCCATTCCCAAGTCGATCATCGTGATTGGCTCCGGCGCTGTGGGCGTGGAATTCGCCAGCATCTACAAGTCATTTGGCGCCGACGTAACCATTCTGGAGATGCTACCGCGCTACGTACCCGTAGAGGACGAAGAGATCTCGAAAGAGCTGATGCGGGTGTACCGCAAGCGCGGCATCAATGGATTCGTTAATGCCAAGGTGGAGAAAGTGGAAAGGACGAAAAACGGCGCCGCCGTGACCTTTACGGTGGATGGCAAACAGCAAAGGCTCGAGGCCGAGAAGGTGCTGGTGGCAGTGGGGCGGGCGCCACGCACGGATAATGTCGGCATCGAGAAGACCAGGATCCAAACTGAACGCGGCTTTGTCAAGGTAGACCCGTTCATGCGTACGGCCGAGCCTGGCGTTTACGCTGTCGGTGACATTGTGATGGGCTTTCCGCAACTGGCGCATTCCGGTGCCATGCAGGGCATCGTCGCGGTCACGCACATCGCGGACAAGCCGGTGAAGCCAATCAATCCAGTACGCATTCCGAACGCTACGTACTGCCACCCCGAGATCGGCAGTGTTGGAATCACGGAAGCCAAGGCGCGAGAACAGGGTTATGAACTGAAAATCGGCAAGTTCCCGTTTACAGCGAACTCGCGCGCCAGCATCGTGGGCCAGCACGAAGGATTCATCAAGATTGTCGCCGACGCGAAGTACGGTGAGATCCTGGGGGTTCACATCATAGGGCCAAATGCGACTGAATTGATCGCCGAGTCCGTCGTCTCGCTGGAGATGGAATGTACGGCGGAGGAACTGGCGAACATTATCCATGCGCATCCCACCCTGTCAGAAGCGATGCTGGATGCAAGCAACGCGGTTTTCGGAAAGGCGATTAACGCATAATGACCGCGTTCGCTCTTCACACACCTTCGAGGTTGTCCTCGAGGGTGGATGCTGTCCAGGCGTCGTCTACTTGCCGACTCTGGCGACAGCACATGGAGAAGTTGTCGCGATACCTGCAAAAGAACCAGATAACCCGCCCGGCGGATTTTGTGATGAAAGCTGATTGCGAACCGCGACCGCTACTCTTGACTCCTATAGCGGCAGAACATAACCTCGCACTCTACGGAAAGGAGCCACAATCCGTCATGAGTCTTCTTGAATGGTGCGACGAAGGTCCCGCAACGGTGCCGCTGCTCGCGACAGTGGAGAAGGCGGTCCGCACGATGATGGACAAACAAGTAGGTGCGGTGGCCGTCATTGACGAGAATGGCGTCGTGGCAGGCATGTTTACCGAGCGCGATGTGCTGGCGAAGTTTGTCCTGAGTGGGCGCGATCCCAAGGTCACGCCAGTCCGCGAGCTTATGAGTCCTCTGGTCGAGATGGCGACGAAGGAAACTACCCCTAGCGAAGCGCTGGCCGTCATGCTGGAGCGGCATTATCGCCACATGCC
>CAZDYZ010000151.1:0-4461 GCA_964509525.1 uncultured Acidobacteriaceae bacterium | reverse complement strand
CAGCCGGTGTCACGACAATGGACATAAACGGACTTGCCTGTAGTTTGGAACTCTATTTTGGGAAAGACGTTTTGAGTACAGGCTCCGCCCCAACACTGACTCCAATTCAATGGACAGGGTATTCAAAGGCCTTAAGGCGCTACCAGGGAGAGATCCTTGAAAAAGCTCGCCTAATCGAATGCTATAACGAAAAACTTACGATATGCGAGGCCGACGCATCGCGCATAAAGGCAATGGATTTTTCGGGCATGAAAGTGCTGCTGAACACAGTATTTCTGATGTTTCAGTAACTCCGGTTGACATTTCTTATGCCACGTCGCAACGACATCGCGAAAGTACTCATCATTGGCTCCGGGCCAATCGTCATTGGCCAGTCGGCTGAGTTCGACTACTCCGGCGCGCAAGCCTGCAAGGCGCTCAAGACCGAAGGCTACGAGGTAGTGCTGGCCAATTCCAACCCCGCGACCATCATGACCGACCCTGAGATGGCGGACCGCACCTACATCGAACCGCTCACGCGCATTTACTTGGAAGAGATTATCCGGGTTGAAGCCGAGTTGCTGGCCGCAAGCGGGAGACCGGGCACCTTCTCGTTGCTGCCGACTGTTGGCGGGCAAACGGCGCTGAACCTTGCGGTTGAGTTGGCCGACGGCGGAGTCCTCGAAAAATACAACGTGCAGCTGATCGGTGCGCAACTCGGAGCCATCAAGAAGGCGGAGGACCGACTGCTGTTCAAAGATGCCATGACGAGTATTGGTCTAGACGTACCGAAGTCAACGCTTGTCAACAATCTGAAAGATGGCCTCGACTTCAGCAGCAAGATTGGGTTCCCGGTTATCCTGCGCCCGTCGTTCACACTCGGCGGAACCGGCGGCGGCATCGCTTACAACCGTGAAGAGCTGTTGGAATTGCTGGCACGTGGTCTCGATCTATCGCCGGTGCATGAAGTGCTGTTGGAAGAGTCGGTGCTCGGCTGGAAAGAATACGAGTTGGAGTTGATGCGTGATCTGGCGGACAACGTGATCGTCATCTGCTCCATCGAGAATTTCGATCCTATGGGCGTGCATACCGGCGACTCGATCACAGTCGCGCCTGCGCAGACCCTCACCGATCGGGAGTATCAAGCGATGCGCGACGCAGCTATTGCTGTGATTCGCGAAATCGGGGTGGAGACTGGAGGATCGAACATTCAGTTTGCGGTTGATCCGCACAACGGGCGAATGGTTGTCATCGAGATGAATCCTCGGGTTTCGCGCTCCTCAGCGCTGGCGTCGAAGGCCACTGGGTTTCCGATTGCGAAAATTGCCGCCAAACTTGCCGTCGGTTACACGCTCGACGAGATCACTAACGACATCACTCGGAAAACGCCCGCCTGTTTCGAGCCGACGCTCGACTATGTCGTAGTCAAGATTCCCAAATGGCAGTTCGAAAAATTTCCCGGCGCGGACGAAGCACTCGGTCCACAAATGAAGTCCGTCGGGGAGGCCATGGCCATCGGCCGCACGTTTAAGCAGGCGCTATTCAAGGGTATACGCTCCCTGGAAACAGGGAAGCGAGCTGGCGTAGAGGACATTGAGCCGCGCATTCTGACCAAACGGCTGGTGACACCGAATCCTGAACGGCTGTCTTACATCCGCTACGCGCTCGCGCAGGGAATAAGCGTACGCGAGATCGCACAGATGACCAACATCGATCCTTGGTTTCTGCACCAGCTCAAGGAAATCTCCGAAGAACAGGCAAAGCTCGGCGTCGGCGAGGTAGATGCGGAGCGTCTGCAGGACCTCAAACGCATTGGCTTTTCCGACGTGCGACTGGCCACGGCATGGTTTGGCGGCAACAAGGGCTCAGCGGAGAAAGTGCATCAGCTTCGCAAGCAACATGGGGTTTGTCCTGTGTACAAACGCGTGGACACCTGCGCTGCTGAATTCGAAAGCTATACCCCCTATCTCTACTCAACCTACGAGGAAGAAGACGAGGCAACACCTACCGAACGCAAGAAGGTCATCATTCTCGGCAGTGGGCCCAACCGTATTGGTCAAGGAATCGAGTTCGATTATTGCTGTTGCCACGCCGCATTCGCGCTGCGCGACGACGGGTATGAGACGATCATGATCAACTGCAATCCCGAAACGGTATCCACAGATTACGACACCAGCGATCGTCTCTACTTCGAACCTTTGACCTACGAAGACGTGATGGCCGTGTATGAGCACGAAGCCAAGAGCGGAGCTGAGATCGGGGTAATCGTGCAGTTTGGCGGGCAGACGCCGCTCAACCTTGCGCTGCCCCTGAAAGCAGCGGGTGTGCCTATCATTGGAACTTCGCCCGAGAGCATCGATCTCGCCGAGGACCGCAAGCGTTTCGGCAAGCTTCTGGAGGAGCTATCCATTCCCCAACCCCGCGGAGCTACCGCGGCCAGCGTTGAGGAGGCAGTCGCCAATGCAAATCGCATCCGGTATCCCGTGTTGGTGCGGCCTTCATACGTGCTTGGTGGACGGGCCATGGTCATCGCCTATGACGATGAATCAGTCATCCATTACATGAAGGAAGCAGTCGAATACTCCCAGGAACGGCCGGTCTTGATCGACCACTTCCTCGAAGCGGCGACAGAGATTGATGTGGATGCTTTGTCCGATGGCGAAGATGTGGTAATCGGTGGCATCATGCAGCACATCGAGGAGGCAGGCATTCACTCCGGTGATTCATCCTGTGTGCTGCCAACGGTGGACATCCCCGCCCACCTGCTCAATACAGTCCGTGAATACAGCTTCCAACTCGCCCGCGCGCTGAAAGTCGTAGGGCTGATGAACGTGCAATTTGCCGTGCAACGCAACCGGGTGTATGTGATTGAGGTAAATCCCCGGGCCTCGCGTACGGTGCCTTACGTCTCCAAGGCGACAGGCGTTCCGCTGGCCAAGATTGCCGCCTGCTTGATGACGGGTCGCAAGTTGCGCGAGTTCCTGCCCGAGAACGTCGAGCGGGGCACGGACCTGGACACAGGGAATTTCTACTTTGTGAAATCGCCGGTCTTTGCATGGAGCAAGTTCCCTGGCGTGGACACCGTCCTGGGACCGGAAATGAAGTCCACCGGGGAAGTCATGGGCGTGGCCGACAATTTCGGCGATGCTTTTGCCAAAGCCCAGTGTGCAGCCGGACAAATGCTGCCCACGGCAGGTACAGTCTTCATCAGTGCGAACGACCGCGACAAACCGTTCATACCTGAATTAGGGCAGCGCTTCGTAGAGCTCGGCTTCAGCATTGTCGCAACCCATGGGACGGCGCGGGTGCTGGAAGAGGCAGGCCTGCGCGTTGAGCGTGTCTACAAGGTGAAGGAAGGCCGTCCGAATGTCGTAGATCTGATCAAGGGTGAACGCATTCAGCTGATCATCAACACTCCCCATGGAGTCGAGCCTTGGTTTGACGAGAAGGCAATCCGCCGTGCCGCCGTCATGGCGCGGATTCCAACTATCACGACGCTCTCGGCCGCCCGCGCTGCCTGCGAAGGCATCGCCGCGCTGCAACGCGGAGAGTCCAAGGTGTACGCGCTGCAGCAGTTGCACGCCGCGCGCACCGCTACGACGAGGTAGGTTGCGAGCTTTGAGTCCTGGCGCGCTTGGTGTGACCGGCGTGAACGCTCAGCCAACCCGTGGAAGGGGCCAGCACCTTCGTAACGGTAGGAACGCGCATCCGCTTCACTCGTGAGTCACCTCAAACGATTGTGCGTCAGCGCGCCCAAAAGCGCCCCACGATTGGAGTTAGCGAAGGCAGGTGATCCCAAAGTTCTTTTCCTGGCAGCGACGATTAGATGACACTGAGGGACCAGCCTCTTTTCTCAACGGCAGCCACCGCCTTATTGAAGGATAGCGGTTATTGAAGTGGGTTTGTGATCAGCGCACATAGACGCAAAGTCACCCTAGACTGAAAGCTTTGGCAGCCAGCTTGCTGAGAGATAGAGGGTCGAAAACGGGAAAGCTAACCGCTCATAGTTGCCATTGTCACAGAACTTCCGCGTCACGTGTCCTATAATCTCGCCGGAGTAGCATACTCGGAAGGATCAACATGCTTCTACATGGAATATTTCCTCCCATCACAACGCCGTTTTATCCCGACGCCGCGATCTATTTTCGCAAGCTCGCGCAGAATGTCGAGCAATACTCGCGTGGGCCTCTGGCGGGCATTGTTGTAGAAGGCTCTACCGGTGAAGCCATCCTGCTGAGCGATGAGGAGCGCCGCGATGTGTTAAAGTGTGCTCGCGAGGCTGCCTCTAACGAAAAAGTCCTAATCGCTGGTACGGGAATCGAGTCGGCCATCGAGACCTTGCGGTTGACGGAGTACGCGTACGACATCGGCTACGACATTGCGATGGTGCGGACGCCGCATTACTACAAAGGACAAATGGCAAACCCAGCGAACATGCTGGCGTTCTACCGCTTCGTAGCCGACCGATCACCGCTGCCGATT
>CAZDYZ010000150.1:0-1539 GCA_964509525.1 uncultured Acidobacteriaceae bacterium | reverse complement strand
CACCTTGCAAGCCGTCTCGATGATCTGTGCCTGACGGTTGTGCAGCGCAATGTTCTGTCGAACTGTCTTCACGCCGTCGGGGTCCGCGGTGTCCACTTTATTGATAATGAGCACATGCGCGGTGCGAAAGTTCACCTCCCCGGGATAGTAGGCCAGCTCGTGTCCCGGCCGATGCGGATCCAGCACGACGATATCGAGATCCGGACGGTAAAATGGTGTGTCATTGTTCCCGCCGTCCCACAGGATGACATCGCCTTCCCGTTCTGCCTGACTCAGGATCGTCTCGTAATCGACCCCGGCATAGACTGTAGTTCCCGCCATGATGTGAGGTTCGTATGCCTCGCGCTCTTCGATCGTGCAGTGATGGCGCTCGAGATCGGCAAGCGAGGCGAAGCGTTGAGCCCGCTGCGCCACAAGGTCGCCGTAAGGCATGGGGTGACGGACAACGACGGGGCTCCAATCCATTTTCCGCAGCTCGGTCGCGATGCGACGTGAAACCGGGCTCTTGCCGCAGCCGGTGCGAACGGCGCAGACGGAAATCACTGGCACTTTCGAAACCAGTTGCGTGCGCTCCACGCCCAGCAACCAGAAATCGGCACCGGCTGCGACCGCGCGTGACCCTAGGTGCATCAGCTGCGAATGTGCGATGTCACTGTATGAGAAAACCACGACATCCACCTGCTCGTCGCGGATGATCTCTTCCATCCGGTTTTCGTCGAGAATCGGGATGCCGTCGGGATACCGATCGCCCGCCAACTGCACGGGATAGCAGCGGCCCGTGATGTCAGGAATTTGGGTTGCGGTAAAGGCAACGATATGGAATTCGGGATTGTTCCGAAAAACAACGTTAAAGTTGTGGAAATCTCTTCCGGCGGCTCCCAGAATAAGCACTTTTTTCATAGTGCTCTAAAGCGTCATTAGACCCATGAAGTGGGGACACTTTTCTCCCAGAATGATTGTGTCATTTCTGGCACAGTCCCCGCTGTGAGAGCGGTCACACCTCCATGAGACAAGCAATAGGCAGCAGGCAACTCGCGGGTTACGACTCACATAACCGTGTGACTACCATCACTTCAGCTTGGGCCATGGCTAGTCGAGAATCGAATCATCGTTTTGGTAAGTGGGTGAGGCCCACCGCAATATGATTCTTAGGTATGACGCCATTCGAAGAAGGAAGATGCCGGTGGGTAGCCGCTTCTCCCTTCCCGGTGATGCGAACAAGAAAGGGCAGCAATGACCAAAGGTTCTGTGCAGATCGTAGTCGAGCGCTGTAAGGCCTGTGGTTTCTGCGTGGAGTTCTGTCCCACGCACGTCCTGGCGCTCTCCTCAGCTTTTAATACCAAGGGGTATCACACTCCCTATATGGTTCATCCGGAGAAGTGCAGCGGTTGCGATTTGTGTGGCATGTATTGCCCGGATTTCGCCATCTGGGGCAACCGCACCCCTCAGTCCGCCGGAGGCAAAAATGAAGGCTGATCCAATTAAGGCCGATCCTCGCGGTGTGCTGACCGGCGTGCACTTCATGGACGGCGACCACGC
>CAZDYZ010000149.1:0-1550 GCA_964509525.1 uncultured Acidobacteriaceae bacterium | reverse complement strand
CTCAGGGTTACGCGGACACGATAGTTGTGTCCGTGAGGCTTCTCGCACTTACCGCGATAGTTGCGCAGGTAATGACCCGCGGAAAATGTATCCTCTACGGTGACTTCGTACATGATCTCCGGTCGTAACGGCGCAAAGAGGCGGTTACATGGAAGTAACCATTCTAGCCTGTTTGGCTGGTAACCGCTTTGATTCTCAACCGCGTTTGGCAAGACTGATTAGCCCAATGCTGGAAGTGGTGGGTGTCGATTTCGATAAGCTGGTCACAGCTCAGAAACATCATTCCGTCCCAGAGGATCGGAAGAACCTCTCCACCACTTTGATATCTGTAGTTCGGCGGTACCGCGGCAGACTGTCGAGGAAGATACGCCCATATGGCTTGGTGAGGATGCGGTTATCCAGCAGGCAGAGCAGGCCGCGGTCGCGCAGCGATCGAATCAACCTGCCGAAGCCCTGCTTCAGAGAGATGACGGCACTAGGGACCTGGTACTCGTAGAAGGCATTACCGCCATCGTCGTCTATCGCCTTGATCCGCGCGGCTACCACCGGATCGTTTGGCACGGCAAACGGTAGCTTGTCGATGATGACGCAACTCAACTGCTCGCCTTGCACGTCAACGCCCTGCCAGAAAGACGACGTCGCGAACAACACCGCGTTTGGCGTCCGGCGAAACTCCTCCAGCAGCGCATTTTTGGGTGCGCTGCCCTGAAGCAGCATCGGATATTCCATCTGGCCCACCAGCCGTTCGTAGATCTGATTCATCAGAGCATAGCTGGTGAACAGGCAGAAGGCGCGGCCCCGCGTGATGCCCAGTAGCTGATGCATCCGCTGCGAAGAGTGCTCCACAAACTGTATCTGGCGAGGATCGGGCAGATCGGGTGGTACATACAACAAGGCTTGGCTTTTGTAATCGAAATGCGATTCCACTACTAGCTCGCGTGTGTGTTCAATTCCCAGGCGATTGCGGATGTACTCAAAACCTCCTGCCACGGCAAGGGTTGCCGAGGTTAGCACGGCTGATTCCAGATGCTCGAACAAGGTCTTGCGCAGAATGTCGGACACTGCAATCGGTGTAGCTTGCAGGAAGACGTTGTGCTGCGCGCCACGTCCCGTGCGGCGCTCGACCCAGAAGACAGTGTTGCGCTGATTCGACTCTAGAATGAATCCGAGCTGCGTCCGCAGCTGTTCCGCGCGTCGAGCCAGAGAGTGAACCTCTTCAGGCTTGTCAGGTATCGCTTGCAACTCGGTGTAGAGATGCCACAGAGCATTCTGCAAACCGAGGTACTCATCGCCGTTCTCTTCTAGGAACTCGGGGCGGTTCTCGAACGCGAAGCGGCCCTCGCCTGGCGGAATTAGTGAAAAGAAGAACTGCGAGCGCTCCTGGACTTGAGCACACGCCGAGATAAGCGGCACCTTCACCCGCCGGAGCGTGTTCTCCACATCACGCACGAGCTCCTCGATGATGAGGTTTGAGACGGAAACACCAAAGTAATCGGTGGCTATGTCCTCCAGTTCGTGCGCCTCGTCGAAAACCACTACGCCCGCGTCTG
>CAZDYZ010000148.1:0-2194 GCA_964509525.1 uncultured Acidobacteriaceae bacterium | reverse complement strand
CCCCGAATACGCGAGAAGCAGGAGTTGGAGCCGAACGCCGTTCCCGCATCTACTTTCTCGACTATCTTAGGGCCGGGCTAGTGTGCCTCGTGATCCTACACCACACGGCGATAACATATGGGGCCATCGGGTCCTGGTACTACACAGAACCCCCCATCGGCCCGGGCGTGGCGTTGCTTTCACTCTTCACAAACTTCAACCAGGCCTGGTTTCTTGGCTGCTTCTTCCTGATTTCGGGGTACCTGTCGCCCGCTTCGTTCGATCGCAAGGGTCCCCGGCAGTTTCTCAAGGACAGGCTGATTCGTCTTGGCATCCCACTCGTGATTTTTTTCTTCGTGCTTGATCCGATCGTCGTCTACATAGCATTCTCTCATCTGCCTGCTTCCCAGGTTGTTGCCGCTGGGTTTACGCTACCCTTGACGTTCAACTGGCAGTTCTTCGTTAACGCGGTGAGCACCGGCCCTCTCTGGTTCGTGGAAATGCTCCTCATCTTTGAATTTGGATACGCGTTCTGGCGCATGGCAAGAGGTGGCGTCAAGACACGGGGAGAGAAAGAGCGCCCGTTCCCTTCCTATCGGAAGATAGCGGGCTTCGTCCTGTTGTTGGCCTTATCAGCCTATCTGCTGAGAACCATAATCCCTATCGACGCGGGGGTCCTAGGATTCCCCTCTATCTTCGATCTCCCACAGTATCTGGGTTTCTTCATCGTAGGCACAATCGCCGCCCGCGGGGACTGGCTGATGAAAATGCCGAGCTCGATGGCGAACCGGTTCTTCATGATGGCTCTTATTGGATCTGCAACACTTCTTCCGTTGGCAATCATAGGCACGGATGTAACTTCGCTCGGATGGGGGAGCCTTCTTGGGTACGGGACGCTGTCATCGGCGATCTACTCGCTCTGGGACTCGACCTTCGCGGTCGGGATGAGTATGTTCGCGATTTCTTTCTTTCGCAGCCACTTCAATTCCGCCGGGAAACTCTGGAAGCTCTTTTCACAGGACTTTTACGCGGCGTTTATCCTCCAGGCCCTTGCAATCGTCCTAGTCGCCGCAGTTCTACTATCGTCAATTAGCTTGGATTCACTCCCCAAGTTCGGTCTAGCGGCAGTGATCATCCTCCCGCTGACTTGGAGTGCGGCCTATGTCGTTAGGAAGATACCATTCGCAGACAGAGTTCTCTAGGGGTGACGCCCATCCCAGCGACCGCCATCATGGGAACCTAGCGAAGAATCCGGTACTGGAATTCCTTGTCCTAGTGACAGTCCTTTCCGTTCCCTTCTACTCGGTCAGCACACTCACTGGGTTCACGCTTTTGCCCGGCCTGCCTGTGTCGTCGCTCGCCGCTTTCTGCCCGGTGACAGCTGCTGGAATCGTGACCTACGAGGTTAGCCGCGGGGCTGGCGTCGCAGCATTGCTGAAGAGGTCGTTTGATTTTCGGCGAATTCGTGCAAAGGTGTGGTATCTGCCTGTCGCGCTCCTCATGCCTGCTGTGATGGCAATGTCATTCGCAGCCATTCGCCTCTCCCAAGTGACTGTGCCTGTCCCCGAAATCAATTTCCTGCAGGCATCTATCTTGATTGTAGTCTTCTTCCTTGCTGCACTTGGAGAGGAGCTCGGCTGGTGTGGATACGCCATCGATCCGATGCAGGCGAAGCGGGGTGCACTGCAGGCGGCCATCTTGCTAGGATTGTTCTGGGTTTTCTGGCACTACGTGCCGTTGTTTCAAGCGGGTCGTTCTGTGGCTTGGATCGCGTGGTGGTCGATTGGTTCCGTCGCCCAGCGGGTCATCATAGTATGGCTATACAACAACACCCGAAGGAGCGTCTTCGCGGCCTCGTTCTTTCATATGACTATCAACCTCACTTGGCAGCTATTTCCGGTAAACGGTTCCTACTACGACCCAGTCATTACAAGTCTCATACTGGTGTTTGTAGCAGTCATCGTTGTGGCCGTCTGGGGTGCGCGAAGTTTGGCTACATACGGAATGCCTTTCGCCCACCGAGGATGATAATTCCGAAGCTTGCATGCTATGGGTTCCTCATATATTTCAATCAGGGACGAGCATTGAAATTCACTGGTCGAACTCAGTTCAATGAGCTTAGAATTGCCCCGGCGGGATTCGTTGTCAACTGGGTTCGATTCCTTATTCTTACCCGCTGACGCGTATTCAATGTAGCAAGTCGGATGAGCTTGTT
>CAZDYZ010000147.1:0-5865 GCA_964509525.1 uncultured Acidobacteriaceae bacterium | reverse complement strand
TCGACCCGCCGTTTATGCGGGTCGGCGGGCGCAAAGTCGAAGGATCTGCGGTTTTCCCGAACCGCAAAGATGCTTACGGCCTGACTAAGGTGCGGTGTACACCAACTTTAGAACCGCTATAACATCAAAGAGTGAGCACTTCCCAGGTTCGCGTTCGCTTCGCGCCATCCCCCACTGGACGTCTGCACGTCGGCAACGCCCGCACCGCGCTGTTCAACTGGCTCTTCGCCCGCCAGAAGGGCGGCGTCATGGTGCTGCGCATCGAGGACACTGACGTCGAGCGCAGCGAAGAACGCTTCGAGGCCCAGCTTCTTGAGGACCTGAAGTGGCTGGGCCTCGACTGGGATGAAGGCCCCGACGTCGGAGGGCCGCATGCTCCTTACCGCCAAAGTGATCGCTTGGGACTCTATCGCGAGCAGGCCGAGCGACTCCTGCGTGAGGGCAAAGCGTATCTCTGCTTCTGTTCGCCGGAGGAATTAGAACGCGAGCGCGCGCAGGCCCTCGTCCAGCAGCAGTCGTTCACCTATTCGGGGAGATGCAGGAGGCTCGATCCGGCGGAAAGCCAACGCCGCCGCGCCCGCGGCGAGGCCGCAGCAATCCGCTTGCGCATTCCTGAGCATCCCATTCGGTTTCATGACATCGTTCGCGGCAGCGTAGCCTTCTCGCACGAAGAGGTCAGCGACCCCATCATTGTGCGTTCCACGGGAATGCCGGTTTACAACTACGTCGTTGTGGTGGATGACGCACTGATGAACATCACGCACGTCATTCGCGGCGACGATCATCTTTCCAACACTCCCAAGCAGGTGGCGCTTTACGAGGCCCTAGGCTGGCCGGCGCCGGAGTTCGCGCATCTTTCCACCATTCTCGGCGGGGACCGCGAGCGGTTGTCGAAGCGGCATGGAGCCACCTCCATCGCCAACTTTCGCGAGATGGGTGTTCTGCCTGAGGCACTGATGAACTATCTCGTGCTGCTGGGCTGGGCGCCCAGCGGAGGCACCCGCGAGATCTTTACGCCGGAGGAGTTGAAAAAGGAATTCTCCCTGAAGCGAGTCACGCCAGCCTCTGCCGTCTTCGACATAGAGAAGCTGTACTGGCTCAACCGGCACTACATCAAGCAGAGCCTGCCGGAACGCATCGAGCGGTTGGCGGAGCCGTACTTCGTCAGGGCCGGATTCTTGCCAGAAAATCCAGACGAACTCACACAAGCCTGGTTCGCCAAAGTCGTCACGCTGTTGGTCCCTTCGGTGGACAAGCTCGACCAGCTCCCGCAGCGGGCAACGTTGATCTTCCGCTATGACGCCCCTGCCGCCCTAGCTGCGCCTGATAACGCCGAGGTGCTCAGTGGTCCAAAGACGAAAGAGGTGCTAGCTACCTTTGCACAGGAGGTCGGGGGCGATCCTGCTCCGATGACGCCCGATCGGTTTAGGGCGATCATGAACGAAGTAAAGGCGAAGACCGAAGCGAAGGGCAAAGAGCTTTTCCATCCCGTGCGCATCATTGTCACCGGCTCGCACTCGGGACCAGAGTTCGACAAGTTGATTCCGATTCTCGAGGAAGGATCGCAACTTCAGCTTCCGCAGCACGTTATGAGTGTGCGAGAGCGCCTGGCGGCATTTCGCGCAGCGGCCGATTAATGAATAGGTAACCCCTTACCTTAGCGTCGTATTGCGTATTGAAGATACGGGAGCGAGCCTTGGTGTGCCAGGGAGTAGGGAAAGCACCTGGTTCGCAAGAGCTTATGATGCGAAGTATGTTAGAACCTGTCTCAAAAACAGGTCGCAATGAAAACCTATTGATTTTTGCGGGAAATAATGGGCATATCGGTGGAGATAGCTTGGGGCCGATTTCTCAGCGCAACCACACAATGGATCTTACCGATACCCAATCGGAAATTCCCTAAGAGGTATTTGTGGAGCCACGGTGCGCTGATGGCAAGGCGGCGACCAGCGCGCGACGCGCGTGCGGTCAATGACGTGTTGTGGATCCGCACCGGAGCGCGTGGAAGGACTTGCCCAATCGCTGCTCTCCCTATAAAAGCTGTCAGCGGCGTTTTCAGAGATGGCGGCGGGACGGTCGTAAGCGCCCACCCAACCTTCTCCTACTCCAGCGCCTTCCTTATCGCCGCCCGCGCTAGAATGCGCGTTGAATCGAGTGTCGGCAAGGGCGAATTGCGGTCGTCGATCAGCAGCGGAATCTCGGTGCATCCAAGCACCACGGCGTCGCAGCCCGCACGACTCATCCTGCCGATTACCTGCTGGAAATACTTACGTGATTCATCGCTGAAGATCCCATTCACCAGCTCGTCCATAATGATAGTGTCGATGTGCGCCCGCTCGTCGGCGTTGGGCACGAGATGTTCAATGCCGCACGCTGACAGCTTCTCCGGATAGACCGGTCCTTCCATGGTGTACTTTGTTCCGGTGATGGCCAGATTGAGGAAGCTGCGCTCCTTCGCTTCGGCGGCCACTTCTTCCACGATATGCAACCACGGCAGCGGGGAATGAATCGCAACCAGTTCAAACGCCCGATGAATAGTGTTGTCGGGCGCAATGAGAAATTCGGCCCCTGCCTTGGCCAGCTTGTTGGCTGATGACAGCATGAGTTTGGCGACACCCTGCCAGTCGTCTCGATATACGCACTCCATGTATTCGGCGAGGGAGTGCGTGTGCATAGTGATCTCGGGATGTGTGTGGCGGCCCATCAAGGTGGGCGCCTCCCTGCAGATGGTGCGATAGCAAAGCGCAGCGCCTTCAGCACTGCAAGCCACGATTCCTATGTGCTTAGCCATGTTTCTTTCTGGGTGTCGACGTGGTTGGTGGAGCGGGCTTTCAGGCCCGCGCGCGTTGCGGACTCGGTCGAGACTCAAGGGATGCTCGTGCCAGCACGGCCTGTATCCCTTGGAGCTTTGCGGGCCCGCCGGAAGCTGCGCGCTGAAGCCCCGCTCTACCCAGGCAGTAGCTACAGCCCAGCCCGGGGTCCCCTCAGGACTTCATTAGCATCTCACGTTTCTTCGTCTCCGGCAGGAACGAGGCACGGAACGAGTTCCTCGCCAACTCGCGCAATTCAGCGTCTGTAAAGCCGAACGCCCGCTGCGCAATCTCGTACTCCTGAGCCAGCGTTGTGTGGAACATATCAGGGTCATCCGTGTTCAGCGTAACCAGCACGCCGGCGTCGAACAATCGCCTAATAGGGTGTTGCTTTATCTCCTCACAGCAACCTGTAAGAAGGTTGCTGGTGATGCACACCTCGACCGGAACTTGCTTTTCAGCCAGATAATGCATCAGCTCTGGATCCTCGATTGCGCGCAACCCGTGGCCGATGCGATTGGCCTTCAGTTCGCGAAGAGCACTCCAAATGGATTCTGGCCCGGCTGTTTCACCAGCATGCACCGTCAGCCGGAGGCCGTGTTTCGCCGCGTACTCATACACTTCGCGAAATAGCTCCGGTCCGGCACGGCGCTCGTCACCGCCCAGTCCGATCCCGACGACGTTGCGATCCTTGAGACGAATGGCCTCCTCGACCACGCGCTGTGCGTCCTCTACTCCGAAGTGACGAACGGCGTCAAAGATCCAATAAAGCGACGTGCCAAAGTCGCGCTCGCCGCGTTGACGCCCACGTTCTGCGCCTTCGAACAGTGGAGCGAATGCCTGTCCCCGCCATTGCACTACCCCGGCGGAAATGTACACCTCAGCGTGCCGAACATTCTGCGCCTGCAGTTTCTGCATCATGCGATAGGTGATGAATTCATAGTCGTCGGGCGTACGCAGCCGCTCGGTGACCGTCTTGAACGCCCACAGAAAACCGGTGAAGTGCTTGTATTGGTACAGCGCGCGCGCTTCTTCCTCAGTGAAGACGCGCCCGCTGTCCTCAATGTTCCTATAGCGTACGTTCGTGGTCGTCAGTGGCGTAGGATGGCGCCGGCTCAGCTCGGCTAGGGTCTCGGGATCGACGGTGCCCTCAAGATGCAGATGGAGCTCGGCCTTGGGCAGGGAAAGAACAAAGCTGCTGGTTGGACTAGCAGGCGCAGGTGCGTCGGTCATGCAATTCCCGGCGGGCTGAAGCCCGCCTGCCCCTACCTCACTTGGGTTCAGTGTTTGCCGCCTAGCGCTGGCGGCTCGTGTGTTCCTCTTTGCCCACTGACTTTAACTCGAAACTGGGTCAGCCTGAATGCTCCCGACAAAATCATCGTTGCGCCCGCAACCCATTGCTAGGGCTGAACTCGCTGCGATGGCGACTGTAAAGCATGTACACCGTCAAGCCAATGATCAGCCATGCAAAGAATCGCAGCCAGGTCAGGATTGGCAGGCCGGTCATCAGCAGCACGCAGAACAGCACGCTGAGCACGGGCGCCGCAATCCCGCCGGGGGCGGTGAATCCGCGACGCCGCTCCGGCTGTTTGTGGCGCAGGATGATGACTCCGATTGAGACCAGCACAAATGCAAACAAGGTTCCGATGTTCGACAAATCAGCGAGTGTCCCGATGTCGAGGATGCCGCCGGGAATGCCGACGAGAAGGCCAGCAATCCACGTCGCCGTTGAGGGCGTGCGAAAGCGAGGATGCACGCGGCTGAATAGCTTAGGCAGCAGTCCGTCGCGCGACATTGAGAACCACACGCGCGCCTGCCCAAGCTGGAAGACGAGCAGGGACGAAATCATGCCCATCATAGCGCCAAAGAGCACGGCCAGTCGTGTCCAGTGCAGCGTCTCCGAATGTGTCATCACGGTCAGCTTCTTCATGCTGTTGACAACCGGTGCGGCATCGTCAATTAGCGACCGCCAGGGAACGATTCCCGTCAGTACCACAGCCACCGAGATGTATAGGAGCGTACAAATGATGAGCGTGGCGATGATGCCGAAGGGCAAGTCGCGTTGTGGGTTCTTGGCTTCTTCTGCAGCGGTAGACACGGAATCGAATCCGATGTAGGTGAAGAAGATGATCGAACCGCCCGTCAATATGCCCGACCATCCATCGGGTGCATAGGGATGGTAGTTCGAGGGATGGATGTACTTCAGCCCCACGAACACGAACGCTAGGATAGCTGAGATCTTCAGGATGACCATCATGTTGTTGGTCTCAGCCGATTCGCGAATGCCGCGCACCAGCACCACAGTCAGGAGCATGACAATGAGGAACGCGGGCAAGTTGAAGCCCAGATGAAAACCGGGCGGATAGAGTACATTGCCACTTACGCCCATAAGTCCGCCCGGCAGGTATGCAGGCGTGATCCAGCGCAAACTGGGATGCCAGCCGAACCAGTCGAACATGTCCACCATGTGCGCCGCAAAACCGACGCTCACCGCCATGTTGCTGACCGCATACTCCAGTATCAGGTCCCAGCCGATGATCCAGGCGATCAGCTCACCCATGGTCGCGTAAGTGTACGTGTACGCGCTCCCCGCAATTGGGATCATGGATGCCAGCTCTGCGTAGCACAGAGCGGTGAAGCCGCAGACGATGGCTACCAGCACCAGAGAAAACGCTAATGCCGGGCCCGCGCCGGGGCGGCCAAGCGTGGCCGCGTGATGCACGACGTAGTCGGCCAGCGGCGCGTTGAGGATAGACGAGGTGTCGAACTTCTGTCCGGCGATGGCCGTGCCAACGACGGTGAAGATGCCGGAGCCAATGACTGCGCCTATGCCCAGTGCAGTTAGCGACCAGGGGCCAAGAGTTTTCTTCAGCCGATGTTCCGGTTCCTCCGAGTCGGAGATCAGCTTGTCAATGGACTTGCACGCGAAGATTTGGTTCGCCAGCGTAACTCTCCCAGACTTGCAGGTATAGATGTTTAAGGATTGAAACAGAAAGGCGAGGCGCAGGGCAAGTAATGTAGTTACCACTCGTCCCAGGCTGGCATGGCGGCTGCC
>CAZDYZ010000146.1:0-2605 GCA_964509525.1 uncultured Acidobacteriaceae bacterium | reverse complement strand
TAAAAAATTTGCGCTGGCTGCTTCACCACGTCAAGCTCCCTATCACGCTGCCGATGCTCATGGAAGCGCTTCGCAGAGTCTTGGCCTCGGAGAAGTTACAGAGCTTGGGTTCGGAAACAGGAAATATTACGGTTCGCATTGTCAGCTTTTCATTTCACCGCGGGCTGCCCACCGACGACAGCGGGCATGGCGGCGGATTCGTTTTTGATGCCCGTAGCATCCCAAATCCCGGACGGGAAGAGTATTTCAGAACGTTCACGGGCAAAGACGCGCCGGTCATCGAGTATCTTAATCAGCAAGAGAGCGTGCACCAGTTTCTTGCGAGCGTCATGTCGCTGGTAGATGCCAGCGTGAGCACTTATCAACGGCGCGGCTTCAAGAGCCTGATGGTGTCATTCGGCTGTACCGGCGGCCAGCATCGTTCGGTATATCTGGCGGAGCAATTGGCCAAACGACTGCGGGGCAGGAACGGGGTGGAGGTAGTGGTGCGGCATCGGGAGTTGGAGAGCCTGGGCAAATGAAAGCGATGATTTTGGCCGCTGGCCTGGGCACGCGCCTGGGACCACTTACGGACGGTCGCCCCAAGGCGCTGGTACACATCGCCGGCCGTACGCTGCTGGAGATCACACTCTTTCGCTTACGCGCTTTTGGGGTTCGCGAACTGGTTATCAACGTACACCACTTCGCCGACGAAATCTTCTGTTATCTCAAAGCGAATAATAACTTCGGGATGCGTATTGAAGTTTCCCATGAAGAGACCCTGCTTGACACTGGCGGCGGCTTGAAAAGGGTGGCCTCCTTTTTCCTCGACGGCTCCAGTAGTCTGGATGAGCCCTTTATTCTGCACAACGTCGACGTCATGAGCAACATTGATCTTCAAACTATGGCGCAATTTCATACTGAGAATCGGGCTCTGGCAACGCTGGCGGTGCAACACCGCGAGAGCTCTCGATACCTGCTTTTCGATGAGCAGTTGCAGCTTTGCGGCCGGCAAGCCGAGCCTGATTACCCCCCTGAGCTTGTTCGACCTTGCTTGCAGGCCCAGAAACTGGGTTTTTCGGGCATCCACGTTATTTCTCCTCGTCTTTTCGCGAGGATGCCGGAGGGGAACACTTTCTCAATCATCACCTTGTATTTACAGCTCGCCGGCGAAGGAGAAAGAATTCTGGCTTTTCGCGCTGATGAATGTTATTGGCGCGATCTCGGGACACCTGACAGCCTGTCACGAGCCGCTGAAGACCTGAGACAAAAAGCTCTTCTCTAACAGACTTGCCGCCTTCATGGTTCAAGAAAACAGAGCACCCTAATCCTGGTCTGGCAGCAACTGAAACTAGCCTTCTCGGTGCACCGCGCGTTCAAAGCTGTACTAGTTTCATCAGTTCAATCCTGAATTCAGTCAAAGTTTCCGGGATGTTTTCGATGACCCGATCTCATTGCCAGCAAAGAACGCCTCCGGTCTGCCTGGGTAAACCCCTCCCTAAAGCTGGCACCTTCGTAACCAACACCTTCGTAAGTTGACAAAACGAAGCGTCCGGGCTAACGCTATTGTTAACGATTCCCAAAAAGGGATGATAGTGATGAGTAGTGAAGCCCAATTGAAGCTGGCGCCACCGCGGGGGTGCGCCGCGGGAGAAGGGATGCGCCACGTGTTTTCATCAAATGTGAGTGTTAGCGAGCCAAGCTCTGAAACCAACCTGTTAAACCTGTTGATCGTGGACGACGAGCGTTCGGTGCGCGAGTCGTGCCGAGACGTTGCCAACTCATTGGGTTGCAGTGTGGAAGTAGCTGGCTCGCCCGAGCAGGCCTACCGCGCCCTGGAAACCAAGAGCACTGATGTGGTGTTGCTCGATCTTCGTCTGCCGGGCAAAAGCGGACTAGAGGTGTTGGACGAGATCAAGCAGCGCCGTCCTGAAACTCTGGTGATTGTGATGACAGGTTTCGCCACAGTGCAGTCGGCGGTGCAAGCAATGAAATTGGGAGCCTACGACTACATCACCAAACCCTTTAATTTCGAGGAGCTGCGTCTGGCACTGGAGCGTGCCGCCGCGCACCTGAAGCTCACCAGTGAAAACCGTGTGCTTCGCGAGCAGATGAAAGCGAGACACGGCTTCGGTTCGCTGGTCGGTCAAGCCCCGGAGATGGAAAAGCTGTATCGCATGATTGCCAAGGCAGCACACAGCACGCACACGGTGCTCATTCTAGGGGAGAGTGGCACAGGTAAGGAGCTAGTGGCGCGCTCTATTCATTCCTCCAGTCCCTATCGCGACCAGCCCTTCATCCCGGTCGATTGCGGCTCGCTGGTTCCGACCTTGATCGAAAGCGAACTTTTCGGCTATGTTCGCGGCGCTTTCACCGGCGCAGTGCGCGCCAAAGATGGTTTGATGGCAGCGGCCGAGGGCGGCACGATCTTCCTTGACGAAGTAGGTGAGCTACCGGTGGACTTGCAGGCCAAGTTGTTGCGCGCCATCCAGGAAAAGGAGATCCGCCCCGTGGGTGGTACGCGTTCAGTTCCTATCAATGTGCGCATTCTGGCGGCCACCAACCGTGATCTCGAAGCTGCAGTACAGCAGGGGAAGTTTCGCCGTGACCTCTACTTCCGCCTCAA
>CAZDYZ010000145.1:0-3155 GCA_964509525.1 uncultured Acidobacteriaceae bacterium | reverse complement strand
CGCTTGCGCTCCGTGATTACCTCGCTGAAGAGGATCACCCCTCCCACTCCCCCGGCCGCGTTCCGCCAGGGGCGGATCTCCCAGCGAACCCAGTCCAGGGTCCCGTCCGGGCGCGGGCACGGGTCCTCCTCACCATGGAGAACGTGAGCGACGTCTACCTGAAGGACGAGCTCCGGCGAATGCAGGCGGCACTGCACGAGAACGAGGAGCGGCTCCGCCTTTTCGTCGAGTACACCCCGGCTGCGGTGGCCATGTTCGACCGGCAGATGCGCTACCTCGCCGTCAGCCGGCGTTGGCTTGAGATACATAATCTGCTGGGAGTCGAACTCCTTGGCCACTCGCATTATGAGGTGATGCCTGAGATCCCCGATGAGTGGCGCGCGGAGCATCAGCGGTGCCTTGGTGGCGAAGAAGTACCGAAGGATGAGAGGCGGCTGGTGCGCGCCGACGGAGCGGTGCAATGGGTCAGGCGCGAAGTTCTGCCATGGCGCGCCAGCGACGGTTCGGTCGGCGGCATTGTCATTCTTGCCGAGGACATCACAGAGCGGAGAAAGGCTGAAGCAGCGCTTAAGGAGAGCAGGGACCTCCTGCAACTCTTCATCACTAACGCGCCGGTCGCACTTGCGATGTTCGATCGCGACATGCGCTACCTGGCAGTGAGCCGGCAATGGCTCAATGGCCTGGACCTCGTGGAGCAGGAAATCCTGGGACGTTCGCACTACGACGTCATCCCCGACATTCCGGAGATCTGGCGAGAAGAACACCGCCGTGCGCTGGCAGGGGAAACGATCCGCGTGGAAGAAAGCGGCATCAATCGCTCCAATGGCAAGGTCGATTGGCTCCACCGCGAGATCCTGCCCTGGCGGGCGGGCGATGGCTCGATCGGCGGGATCGTGGTTTTTGCCGAGGACATCACGCAACGGAAAGAGGCCGAAGACCGGCTGCGCCTGGCGGCCACCGTGTTCACCGGCGCTCGGGAGGGAATTACGATCACGGATCACGCAGGAACGATTCTCGAGGTGAACAATGCCTTCACCCGCATCACAGGTTATACGCGCGAAGAGGTGTTGGGAAAAAACCCCCGGATGCTTCAATCGGGACTACAGAGCAGAGAGTTCTACGAGAACATGTGGAGCTCGCTTCTCAGGGATGGCCGCTGGTCGGGGGAGATCTGGAACCGAACCAAGAGCGGCGACATCTACGCCGAGATGCTCACCATCACCGCCATTCGCGACGCGCGCGGCGAGGTGGAGCAGTATGTGGGCCTGTTCACCGACATTACGGAAATCAAGGAGCAGGAGCAGCGGCTGGAGCACATAGCGCATTTCGATGCGCTGACCGGGCTTCCCAACCGGGTATTGTTTGCCGACCGGCTTCGCCAGGCCATGGGCCACGCTCACCGGACAAAGCGATTGCTGGCAGTGGTCCTCTTCGACCTGGACAGCTTCAAGGCAATCAATGACCGCTACGGGCACGTGACCGGCGATGGGTTGCTGACAGCGCTCGCCTTCAGGATGAAGCATGCCCTTCGGGAGGGCGACACGCTTGCCCGGCTCGGCGGGGACGAATTCGCCGCCGTGATCCTCGACCTGGATGACACCAAGGCATGCATGGCAACCCTGAATCGTCTGCTGAACGCCGCAGCAGAAGAAGCGCAGATCGGCGAGGTGATGCTGCGCGTATCGGCCAGCGCAGGCGTCACCTTCTATCCGCAGACAGAGGATGTGGATGCCGATGTGCTGCTCCGGCAGGCTGGACAGGCGATGTACCAGGCCAAGCTGGCGGGCCGCAACTGTTTTACATTATTCGACCCCAGCGAAGATCTTCTGGTACGCGGCCGCCACGAGAATATTGAACACATTCGCCAAGCGCTGGCAGCACGGCAATTCGTGCTTTATTACCAGCCAAAGGTGAACATGCGCACCGGCAATGTGATCGGCGCGGAAGCTCTAATCCGGTGGCAGCATCCGGAACGCGGCCTATTGCCGCCGGGCATGTTTCTTCCCGTCATTGAAGACCATCCTTTATCCGTTGAGATCGGGGATTGGGTCATCGAGTCTGCGCTCACTCAAATGGATTCGTGGCTCGCGGAAGGATTCGATCTTCCAATTAGCGTCAACGTGAGCGCAGCGGAGCTCCAGCAGCCGGACTTTGCCGACCATCTGCGAGCTCACCTCAAGGCGCACGCAGCGGTCAAGCCGTCGAGCCTGGAGCTGGAAGTTCTGGAGACGAGCGCGATGGAGGATGTGGTGTCGACCTCCCGGGTACTGATGGCTTGCCGCGAGATCGGAGTGTCGATCGGCCTCGACGATTTCGGCACTGGCTACTCGTCGCTCACCTATTTGAAGCGCCTGCCCGCGAATATTCTGAAAATCGACCAGAGCTTTGTGCGCGACATGCTTGAAGAACCCGAGAACCTGACGATCCTGGAGGGTGTGCTGGGATTGGCTGCAGCGTTCCAAAGGCAGGTGATCGCGGAAGGCGTAGAGACAGCAGAACACGGCTTGATGCTGCTCCAAATGGGTTGCGATCTCGCTCAGGGATACGGGATCGCAGCGTCGATGCCCGCTGAAGATCTACGCGATTGGGTGGCGGCGTGGCGCCCCGACCCGCATTGGGCCGCAGTCCCCACGGTGCGTCCGGAAAACCGCCCCGTGTTGTTTGCCAGCGTGGAACACCGCGCATGGCTGGGAGCACTGGAGGCGTCTGCAGGGACGGCGTGCCGTCCCGCCTCCCCTGGACTCGAGCCAGTGCCGCATTGGCATGTGGCTCAACGGAGAAAAACAGTCGGCGCGAGGCACGCACTCGGCCGTCCAGGCGATTGAAACCCTCCATCAGCAGGTGCACAAGTTAGCAGACGAGATCTTTGCCTCGCAGGCCGCCGGCCCTAATCCTGACGGGCTCGCGCGTCTCCGCTATCTCCATTACCTGCAGGATAAGTGCCTGACGCGCTTGAGGGCCTTTGCTTGATTCGCAGGCTGCGGAACATACGTGCTTTCAGGAGCTTCACACTTTCTTGCCATCGCGTGCCTGTCGAGAGACACATTGGTCGGGATGTACCTGGAAACTTGCGCTTATGGTTCTTCAGCCGATGGCGCCTTTCGCATCAACGGTGGGCTACTGTTGCATCGACGTGAACCTCCCCGGGCATGACC
>CAZDYZ010000144.1:0-7507 GCA_964509525.1 uncultured Acidobacteriaceae bacterium | reverse complement strand
CGTGACGCGGCCCTCCTACGAGCCCAAGGCAAACCCCTGCGCCCGCCTAGCCATCAACCTGGCATCAGGAAATTGGGCCGGTCCGGTACTCCAGCACAAAGGCAGGTGAAGAACAGTAACTTCGTTGGAGAGCGCATGCCTCGCCACAGAGCGCTGCCGCTCTACGAATAAAGGAGATCTGCGAACTACTTTCCGACATTGGTGATTTCGAAGTCCACCATCTCCTTGACAACCTCGTAAGGAACATTGTTTCCAAAGCCGGCGAGCGGGCGGCCGTTGATGAAAAAAGTTGGGGTGCTGTTGACGCCAAGCTTCTCTCCCATTGCTATGGATTCGTGCACGTGTTTTTCCGTCTCTGGTTTGGCAGTGCAGGCGGCTACGGCGTCCGAATCACCTCCCGCCTCTTTCACATACCCCTTTAGCATCTGGTCGACATTTTGCTCATTAATTTCAGCCTGGTGGTCGTACACCAGTGCAATAAACTTCCAGACTGCTTCATTGTCCTGGCGACCCAAGCAATCAACATACTTTGCGCCAGTCATCGCCCATTTGTGAATCGTTACCAGAGGAAAGTTCTGGAATACGAGCCTGGCCTGAGGTTCCTCTTCCATCAGCTTGTTAATGTTGGGTTGCGCCTGTTTGCACGCGGGACATTCCAAGTCGCCAAATTCCACAATGGTCAGGGTCGCGTCTTTGGGACCGTGCGATGGCCCGTTGGCGCCCTTCAACTCCTGCCGCGCCCCGGCAAAGGGATCGACTCCGAACGGGATGAGATCGCCGGTGAAGGCGTGCTTCTGATCGGCGGTCACATAGATGCGCTGTTGCTGCTGTCCCTTGGGAGTGCTGAAAATTACCATGGCCTCGGAGATACCGGATGACTCCGACGGTTTTATCTCAACGATCTTCCAGGTAAGGTCTGTGTTCCACCCGAACATCCTCTTCAGGAAGGCGTTAAAGGTGGCTTCAGTAGGAAGCGGCGGGGAAGCGGCGGAGGCCGGATTGGCCTTCGCGGGAGCTGCCGAGGGTTGTTGCGCGGTGGAAGGAAGGCTGGCCAGCGACAACGCCAGCAGACACAAAACAGGAGTACAACGAGTCATGGTTCCTTTCTTGAAGCACAAAGCAAAAGTTGGCAGGAAGTTGGCCTGCATCATTCAAGGTCAGAGTTTGCTACAACACGGCTTTCAGCCCCAGCGTATGCCCAGTTTGGGTCGAGGTCCCAATTCCCGCCAACCCCTCACCCGACCAGCATTTGCTCCAAGAGAATGGTAAAGCTGACCCGCTTAACGGGCGGCGCGAATAAGGCTGCGGAAGACCTGAAGCCGCGTAGCGCTCACATCTCCGTCTTGGCCGCGATCGGATACCGCCGCCCGAAGCCGAAAGCCTTTTCTGAAATCTTCAAACCCGGGGCAGCCTGCTGTCGTTTGTATTCACTCCGATCGACCATGTGAACCACCTTGCCGACCAGCGCCCGATCGTAACCCCGTTCCGCGGCGATCACTTCAGGAGACTTATTATCCTCTATGTAGTCCTCCAGAATTGTATCGAGGACCTCGTACGCAGGTAATGAGTCGCTGTCCTTCTGATTGGGACGCAGCTCCGCCGAGGGCGGCTTTTCGATCGTCGACACGGGAATCCTCGGCGAGCATGAATTCACGTACCTGGCCAGGCGGTAGACCAGCGTCTTGGGCACATCCGAGATGACCGCTAGCCCGCCGCACATGTCACCGTACAGCGTGCAATAGCCAACACCAATCTCCGATTTATTTCCCGTGGTCAGCACCAGCCCGCCAAACTTGTTGGAGATCGCCATCATCAATGAGCCGCGGATGCGTGCCTGAATGTTTTCTTCGGTGACATCCGGGCTCCGCCCGGCGAATACCGGTTTCAGCGCCTTCAAGTAGGAGTCAAAGATGTCGCCAATCGGCACCGGTTCAAAGGGAATACCCAAGTTTTTCGCCAATTCTGCAGAATCATCAATGCTGCCTTGCGAGGAATACGGGCCCGGCATGCCCACGCCAATGACGTTCTCGCGCCCTAGTGCGTCCACCGCAATGCACGCCGTAAGGGCGGAATCGATGCCACCGCTGAGCCCAATGACAACTCGCTGGAAGCCACATTTGCGGACATAATCGCGGGTACCAAGTACCAGCGCGGCATAGGCGCTGGCCTCAACCCCTTCATCCTGCGGATGCACCTCTCCACTTAGCAGATCCGTACGGAAATAAACTAGGTCTTCGTCGAACGACTTGGCTTGGGCGATGACCTTGCCGTCCGGTCCTAGCGCGAAACTGGAGCCATCGAATACCAGGCTGTCATTACCGCCCACCTGGTTCACGAAGGCGACGGGCACGCGATAGTTCTTCGCGATCGTGGCCAGCATGTCATGTCGCAGTTCACGCTTGCGCAGATAGAAGGGGGATGCCGAGATGTTTAGCAGGATTTGTCCCCCGGCAGCAATCAGGTCCTCCACTGGATCAACACCATATAGTGGACGATCCCAGAAGTGTTTGTCGTTCCATGCATCTTCACAGATGGTGAGCGCCACCTGTTTGTTGCCGAGGCAAACAAGCTGCTGGCGCTCAGCGGGAGCAAAATTGCGCATCTCATCGAAAACGTCGTAGGAGGGCAGCAGACGCTTTGACTGGATGAAAACAATCTTTCCGTCGCGCAGCAAGGCCGCCGAGTTCAACACCGACTTGCCGGTGGCAGACTTAGCTGGGGTGACCAGCCCGCAGATCAGTGCGATCCCTTCAGCCTCGCGCGCAATGGCCTCTACCGCCTGGCGATTGCGCTCTACAAACCACGGACGCTCGACCAGGTCGCGGGGGGGATAACCACAGACAGACAGCTCGGGAAACAGGATAAGATCGGCGCCCGCATTCCTGGCGCGTCGTGCGTAATCAATGATCTTTGCGGAATTGCCAGCGAAATCCCCGATTGTAGTGTTGATCTGGGCGAGTGCGATCCTCACTTCAACAGTGTAAAGGGGTGGCGGCAAGCACGCCAAATCCTGAGCCTGCAGGTGATATCAAGCTGCATGGGTAAAAACCCGAAGGCTGCAGTTTTTCCATTCCAGGTTACGGTGCTGGAAGATGGAATGATACTCCGGTTTACACTGTGCCCATTGACAAAATCAGACCCTGCTCCTGTACGACAGCGTACTTCCATGAAACAGCGTCAACTCTATTCGTGGTTCATAGCCTCTTCCACAGGTGTCGGGGAAGGCGGAAGCAGGCCAATAGTTCCGGCAAATCTGCCGGCGTGACTGGCGACGACTGCAGGTTCGAATCCGAACTAGTGCGGCGGCAGTTGGTCCGGAGAACTCGTCGGTGAGGGAATACCGCTGGGTGAGGGATAGGGGTCCGAAGGAGACGACGTAGAGTTCCCGCCGCTGGAGCCGCGGCTGGTGGGAAACTCTGGTTCCTCGCCCGGACGCCGCAGCGTGGGCGCGGGAGTCTTGTTCTCCTCCTCGGGCTTTTTCTGGGCCACTTGGGTGGTTTCCATCGATTGCAAGTCGACTTCCTTCTCCGTGCGGACGATCTTTTGCCCGTCTACGGTCATGATCTCCAATCGCGAAACCACATTGCCCTGAAACCGGACGAAGTCCACTTCTTCGGGAGGAGTTCCGTAAATCCACTCCTCGTAACTTTGCCCGGTATCATCTTTATCGCGAATCTTTCTAGGGGGGCGTCCCTTCGCGTAGATCACCATATCGCGGTCCATGCCTACCAGCACCTGGTGGTTCTTGATTGCGTCCTGCACTTTGGGGGGCAAGGTTTTCTCATACGCCTCAGCCTGATTAAGCGCGGTGAAATCGAGGACCGGCGCCAACATTGCGCGTACCTGGTCCCCAGTCAGCTCAGGCACATATTTGTCGAAGTCGAGCGTCACCACAGAGCCCTTCGCATCCATATTCTTGGGAGCGCCTCCGGGAGTACCCATGGCAGGGCCAACCCCGATTTGAACGTGCTGGTACCACTTTTCGTGCTTCTTGGGTCCGCCGTTAATTTCCAAGACAATCGCCTTGTCCTGAATCACGACATTGCTAATGACCACACGATCACCGGGCTTGGCTGCCAGTCCATTCTCGGAGACCAACTGCGCTACCTGCGCGTCGTTTGGAGTAACTACGCCATGTTTGATCTGCAGACCTTTGGTGCCCATAGGAAATATATGCCGCGCAAAACAGTGTTCCGCCGTGAGATCGCGGATCAGCAGCATCCGAGTTTCTGGCGTGATTCTTTCCGAGGGGGGGTTGGCCGGTTTGGTGTCGTCGGCCCGCACCGACAGCCCTAGCAGTAAAACTGCCATCGCCAACAACGGAAAGTAGGGGCGCTTCATGGGAATACCGGGATTGCTTGCATTATATGCCCATCGCCAATCCATCGGGGCCTCTACCAGAGACGATTTTGAACACCGCGTCGCGGGTGATTGCGCGGGCGCATCAAGGTTGGATACGGGAGACGCTATCCTGGGTTGCAGGTTCGACCCGCGGCGGGATGGACGCCTTTGTCAGCTTAGTGAAGGGTAACTTCCAGACAATCACCAATCCAACCAGGATGGCGACGGTACCTACGGCGCTAGCCTCGATTCCATAGCTGCCACCCGTCATCCAGTTGGGCCCGGCGGTTCCGGTCCGCACGACGACATTAAACATCCGCAATCCGCTAACTGGCAGCCCGCATAGAAATCCCATCGTGGTGTTCCAGCCGAAGTGAATGCCCCAGGGCAGCCACAAGGCTCTGGTACGGAGGTAGGCTATGGCTAGCACAATTCCGATCAGCACAGTGTTGATCAGTCCCCACAGGTTCGCCCCGGGGTTCGACAGGTGGACGGCACCGAACAAGAGTGAGAACACCGCGATCGCTCCGAGGGCCCCGATTCCCTCTTCCAGGTGCTGAAAGGGGTAGCCGCGAAACATCAACTCTTCCGCCTGGGCGCCCACCAGGAGAACCAGCAGTACGGCGCCGATTCTGGGTAGCAAGTGAAAGCCAAAGTGGAAATTGATATTCGTCTTTCCCCAGATTGAAATCGGCAGTACCGCCACAACAACCAACCCCAATCCAATAATGCAGCCGGTCAGGAACTGCCGCAGCCATCCCGTGGCATGAGGTAATCCCATAGCCGCAATGCGATGGTCGTGGACATGATCTGCGATCGTTAACAGCCAGGCGTAAACGCCGATCAAGAGCAGCGCCAGCAGCGAGCGAAAAATCACCTCGAGGATGAGGAGATGCTGGCCGGCCGCTGCTTCGGCCACGACAGCTGCAATAAAGTACGCCGCGAACGAAAAGACGGCCGACACGATGAATCCCCACACTGGATGCAGACGTCCTGTGCGCGTGGGAAACATGGCTAGACCCTGGCCCTGCGCGTCTTCCCAGTTGCCTCTAAAGTGAGGCCCTGGCGTGCGACTCGAAAGTCTAGCAAGTGCCCGCCATTTTCGCGAACGGCGTTCTCGACGCAACTCCGCTCGCCCTTTTCCAGCAGAACAATGACACAGCCCCCACCCCCCGCACCGCAAACCTTGGCCGCTCGTGCGCCGTGGCGCCTGGCCACGGCGATCAGGTTGTCAATGAGCGGCGTTGTGATACCGGGGGCGTTGGTACGGCGCAGCTCCCATTCTTCGCTTAGCAGGCGCGCCACATCATCCCATTGCTGGGCGCTGAGGGCTTGGTGCATAGCCTGCGCAATGCGTGAAATTTCCGCAAAGTTGCGGATCACCTGTTCATCGCCGTTGAGGTGCTGCTTGAACACCTCCCAATTGTTGATGCCGGATAACCGCGGTGCTCCCGTATAGAAGAGCGCGAAGCGCTGGTCAACCTCGTCGAGTGGAACGGGAATTCGCTCCCAGTGAATCCCGTCCAACCCGAGATGCACAGCGCTTGCCCCGCCATACATTGCCGGATAGTAATCCTGGCAGCCAGTGGGAACGCGGATCAGCTGTGCCTCCACGTTCTGCGCGATAAGCCGAATCTGCTCGAAGTCGATGGTGCGATCGGTGAAAGATGCGAGCGCGGCGGCGGTCGCAATCATCAGTGCGGAAGAACCGGAAATGCCTGCGCCGGCAGGTGATTCCGAGAACGTCTCCAGTGAGAAACCGCCCGGGGGCTTGAAGAAACGTATCAGATAGGCGGCCAGCGGATGTCGGTACCATTTCGCCGCCAGTAACTCCTCGAGGCTGGCGAAGCGCTCTTCGCGAGCCGTGTCATGCGACTTGAGAATAATTCCCTGCCCTGCCTGGGGTGTGATCCTGCACGCAGTCAGGATATTCAGGGCAAGGTTCACGCTCACCGCGCCCGGGTAAAACACGTACAGAGGCCAAATATCCAAGGTGCCGCCGGCAAGATCGGCACGGCAGGGCGCCACGGCCACGACTGCATCACCGCTGCGGTTAGAAAGGAACTCCGATACGGTTTGCATGACTACCGCTCATCCCCGACTGTGACTTCCCTGCCCACCGTAATCACCTCGCTGACAACCTGCTCCACATCCGAGCGAGCCGTGCGGTGGTTCACTATACAAGCTCGCAAAGCAAACTGGCCATGAATGCTGGCGTTCGACAAGAACACCTTCCGGCGACGGATAACGCGTTGCAGAATCTTCTGGTTCAGCGAGTCGGCATCCGCCGAGGCACGATATCGGAAACATACTGCGCTGAGCGCGACCGGCGCCAGCAGCTCGAGTTCAGGCTCTTTGCTGATGAGTTCGGCCAGGTACCGTGCCATAGCCAGATCGTGCCGTATGGCCTCGCGAAAGCTGGCAAGGCCGTGATAGCGCAACGAAAGCCACAGCTTCAGGGCACGAAAGCGCCGTGAAAGTTCAATCGACTCCTCGAAAAAGGCGAAGCCTTCCACCGGATCAGCCAGCAAGGACTTGGCGTAGTCACCGGTATGCGAGAATGCGCGCTGAGCAGCGGTGGCGTCACGGTAGAGCAGGCATCCGCACTCCAGAGGCTGGTAGAGCCATTTGTGGGGGTCGAGCGACAGGGAGTCAGCTTGGTTTAGTCCCTGAAAGTGCTGTGGTTCGGCGATCGCAGCCAGCGCGCCGTAGGCACCGTCCACGTGGAACCAGGCTCCATAGGCATGGGCAATTTCCGCCAATTCGAGCAGGCAATCGATGCTGCCCGTGGCTACAGTTCCCGCCGATCCGACAATTGCAATCGGCGTCATGCCGGCCGACACATCGCGCGCGATCGTCGCCCGCAACAAGTCCGCACGAATCCTAAGACGGTCATCACATTCGATGAGGCGCAGATGTTCACGTCCGATTCCCAGCAGCGCGATCGCTTTTGAGATTGACATGTGCACCTGCTCGGACGCGTACAGCGTTCCCGGGCGTGCGCCGGTTTCATTGGCGGGGAGGCGGGCCTCGCGTGCCATGGCTAACCCCATAAGGTTCGCCAACGAGCCACCACTGGTCAGGCTGCCGCGAAATCCCTCACAACCGATCGCCTCTCCAAGCCAGCCCACAACCACCCGCTCCAGAGTTGCCCCTGACGGCGTAG
>CAZDYZ010000143.1:0-3529 GCA_964509525.1 uncultured Acidobacteriaceae bacterium | reverse complement strand
ACTGCCTGTCATCACGATAGGTCTCAATAATCTGCTGATATCCTCGGATGGCATTCTCGTCGCCGAGGTCGAGCATTTTTCGGAACGTTTCTACCGCAACCTGCGGCTTGTTTGCCTCACGATAGACTGTCCCCAGTCGCTCAATGAAAACAGCGCGGTTATTCTTTTCCGGAACGCTGTACTGGCCGTCGGCATGATCGGTCCTTTGCAATAACTCAGTCAGAATCGTGATGGCGTCATCGTACTTACCCTGAGCTTCGTCAATGACGGCGATGTTGTATTGCACCTCCAGCGAATCCGGGACAACCGAATTGGCCTTTTTCAGCGCTTCCATCGCCTGGTCGAACTTCCCGTTGCGTCTGTCAATCTCGGCGATGCGCATGTACGTTTGCGCATCCGACGGATCGGAGTCCGCAATAATCTTGTACTGGTCCAGCGCCGCCTCGGTCTGGCCATCGTTCATCAAGTTCTGGGCCAGTCCGCGAACGGAATCCAGATTGTCGCGGTCCAGCTCGGTGGACCGGCGGTAAGCGTCGATAGCTTCCTTGTATTGTTTCTGCTGTTCGTAGGTGTAACCCAATGCGGAATAGAGCTTGGCGGTGCGTGCACTCTCAGGAATCGCGTTCAGTACTTGCAAAGCGTGCGTGGAATCCCCTTCTTCGTTGTAGAGGTAGGCCAGCGTCGTAACCGCTTCCTCAGAATCAGGCTGAATCTTCACGGCCGTCTTGAACTCGTTCTCTGATTTAAGAAGTTCGTTGTTCAGCCGGTACAGCCGACCTAGTAGCAGATGATCTTCCACGCTTCGGGGATCGAGCTTCACTAGCTGCTCATATTGCTCGATGGCCAGCTTCAGAATCTCCTGCGATTGCGTGCCCGCCTGCATGTCGCCGAGCGAACGCAGGTATATGCGGCCTAGAAGGCGATGCGCCTCAAGGTTGTTGCCATCGCGCTTTAGGATGTCCTGGGCTTCAAGGACCGCATCGCGAATGCGGCCGGTCCTGGCGTAAAGCTCAGCAAGAGCAGCGTTTAAATAGTCGGAATTGGGGTCGTTTTCGATCGCCAGGCGATATTCTTCCACTGCTTTGGTGGCGTAATCAGAGCGCCCGTACATCGAGACCATCTCTTCGTACATGTGCGCCAACGTGTAATGATAGTAAGCCGCAGCCTGGTCCGGCTTTTTCGGTGCCGGAGAGTGCTCCGCCTGGTCCGGAACAGAGGATGGTTGCTGGTCTGGAGCGTCTACTTGCGAGCCTTTCTCAGGAACCGCAGGAACCCCGGTAGGAGCAGAGTCTTGTGCAATGCCGCTTACAAATGTAGTCAAGAGCAGCGCAAGGGAGAAGAGAAAGCTACGTTTTAGCATCATGAAAGAACCAGCCACTCCAGATATTTGGATGCCCTGCATCCTAACCCGAGTCTTTCTATTTTAGCGGTTTCCCCGGGTGCCATGGGAAGTTCCACATAACTTGTGCCAGACGCCAATCGAGGATGTCATAATTCCGTGGAAGCAGTTTGGACGTCTCAGGCGGCGAAAAGTCAAACCCCAGCGTTTCTCGCGGATCTTTGCACTACTTGTGGACACCGTCAAAGCGGCCTAAGCGGCCACTGTTCTCTACTCATAGGCTCTTTTGGGAATTCTTGCGGCCATGACGAATTTACTCACTAATGCCGATTCCTACGCGCATAGCGGCTACCTAGGAGGACCCCTGGTATTGAAAATAAGTGACTTAGCCGGGCATCCCATCCGCCGAGTTTGGCAGCCAAATTGTAACAGAAACATTGTTGCCGTTAGCGCCCTGTATGTTGTCGCAGACCGCCGTCGTGGAGCGGGCCTGCGAAGAAGAGAGAGACCCAAATAATGAAGACCCATTTCTTGTACATGTTGCCTCTTGCTGCCGCCTTGGTGCTGCCGGCAGTCGCGCAACAAGCGCCCGTCGATAGCCAGCAGCCCGGCGCCGCGTCGCAAAGCAGCTCGCAACCGGCTTCCAGCCCTACCCAGGCTTCGCAACCGTCTTCTACACAGAATCCCAGTTCTGATCAGAACATGTCGGCGCTGCAGCCGCTGGAGCCTGACTACCATCAAGGCTTCTGGGGCAAGCTGAATCCCTTCGCGCGCAAAAAGTATGTACAGCGCCAGCTCGCCCCGATCCGCAATCGCGTGAATGAGCTTGACGACCTCACCGCAGCCAATGCAAAGGAGATCAAAGACGTCGATGCCAGAGCCCAGGAAGGCATTCGTCAGGCTGACGCGAAGGCAACCCAGGCTGATCAGCACGCGATTGAAGCTGGCAACCGTGCCCAGCAGGCAAATCAGACTGCATTGCAGGCCAGCAATCGCCTGAACAAGGTGGAGCAAGTGGTCGGCAATATAGATCAATATCACCCGGCTACCCAGCTCGAAATTCGCTTCCGCCCGGGCCAGACCGCTTTGACCGCCAAGGCCAAGCAGGCCCTGGATGATATGACTGCCGACCTGAAGGACCAGAAGGGTTATATCATTCAGGTGCAGGGCTTCTCGCCAGCCGGAATCCAGAGTTCACAGGCGATGACTAACTCGGTAGTCCGATACTTGGTGGAGAAGAACCAGGTCCCGGTATATCTTATCTACTCAGTGGGCTTGGGCAACGCCAAGCTTCCCTCGGCGGAAGATACTACCGGCAAGCCGGCGCAGGGCAACCGCGTTGAGATCAGCCTGCTCAAGAATGATGTCGACCAGCTTGCGGTCATGAACCAGTCCGGTGGAAAGACGGCGGCGGGAACACAGGAGCATAGCTCCGGAATGTATTCACCCTCGACGTCCTCCGCTCCAGCGCAGCAGCCCATGAATAATCAGAACTCTCCCAATTCGGCTGCCGCGAATAGCACGCCGTTGCCTCGACTGTAGTTTGATCTCATCTTTATTCTCACCAAGGAGCCCTCGCAGAAACCGCGGGGGCTCTTTTGCTGAACGGAAGCGGCTCGCATCAGCCCTGAGGGGGATACCACAGCAGGGCGCGAGTAAGAGCCAGCGTACGGACTCTGAGGTACATTATCATCGTGGCAATTGCAATCATCGTGGCAATTGCAGTTGGTTCCCCGAAGGGACAGATATCTCCTGAAGGCGGTTCTTCCACGTTCTTAAGCCAGAGGTGAAACCAGCTACTACGCCAGCCGGAGAAGAATCCATGGAAACCCTGTCTTACTCCCGGTGGAACTCGCCCGTTGGGCCGCTGCTGATCGGCGTTTCAGAAACGGCGGTAGTTGCACTGGAATTCGACCATGGGCTGCCAGACAGGATTGCCGGAAAATCCGTCCATTGGCAGGAGTCTGAACTATGTACGCGTTTCGTCAGTGAGCAACTGCACGAGTACTTCGCAGGCAGACGGCGCAACTTCGACCTGACGCTGGATCTGCGGGGAACTGAGTTCCAGAAGCGCTGCTGGAACCAGCTGTTGCAAATTCCCTTTGGCGAAACGCGCTCCTACGCTGAGATTGCCCGCGCCATTGGGAATCCAAAGAGCTTTCGCGCCGTCGGCCAAGCGAAAGCTCTTTG
>CAZDYZ010000142.1:0-6105 GCA_964509525.1 uncultured Acidobacteriaceae bacterium | reverse complement strand
ATTGCGGAATATCAGAGTCAAGAGCCATTCGATTCCGGGGGAATCGTATGCTTGTCTTGCCACCTACCGATTGTACGCACTATGTGAATTTAGCAGGAAAGTAGACCACTCGATCCGATAACCGCCGAGCCGGTTAGTATGGCCCTCGGCGAAAAGGCCATCGGAGGCTTGTCCTGCAGAGGCGCGCTCTTCGACAAAACCAGGCTAGCCCGTCCAAGTCGAATGATGCAGACTGCTGTTCGAGACTGTTCGGCAGGTTTTAGTGCCAATCGTCTGCAACCAAGCACCTTTGCAAGGCACAGCGCAGAAGAACCCGCTTCGACAAAATTAGCACTCCATTGGCTTTCGTCCGGCATCCATTACGCCTAAACACCAAAGCGATAAGTCGCGAAAGGAACAGTTTATGAAACGAACGTTTACCGTAATGTCGCTTCTTATCACGGTCTCCTTCGTGACGCTATGGATCACGCGAGCGTCGACAAGAGCGTCAGCGCAGAACGCCTCTCCAGTATCGGCACCGATGTACAACCCCTACCCGCCCGGTATCCTCCCGTCCGATTTGGATTCAGAGGTGCTCCGGGTCCGGCGTGAAGTCGATTCCCTTGAGAAGGAAGCTCTCCAACAGTGGCGCACGTTAGCGCTGCCCCCGATTCGGAAAGGACAGCCGCCGGTACTTCAAGGCGCTGGACTGCCGGCTCTAGAACTGCTCGGCAAGCTCATGAATTACGACGAGAACATGTCAGTGTTTCGGAATCGGGCTTGCGCCTTCTGCCACATGCCGTACAGCGCCTTCAGCGGACCGATCCCATCAGTCAATCTGACGATGATCGCGTATCCGGGAACCTCTCACTTCCGGGCGGGCAAGCGGACGGCACAGAGGTATACGTATGCACCCAATTTCCCGCCGCTACAGTACAACGCCGCCCAGGGATTATTCTTTGGCGGGAACTTCTGGGATTCACGCGCTACCGGATATCTGCTACGGAATCCTGACTCCGAGCAGGCACAGGGTCCTCCCGTCGACGCCGTCGAAATGGGGTTTCCCGACACCGCCTGCATCGCGTTCCGGCTTTCCCAGGCGCAATACAGGCCCCTGTTTGAAGAAGTATTTGGCCCCGGATCATTCGACATCAAGTTCCCAGGCGATACTGAGCAAATCTGCGAGACTCCCGCAGGAGCTGCCGCATTCGCCGGAACTGTCACTCCCGTTCAGTTGAATCCCTCAGATCGCACCAAGGCCAACTCCATCTTCAATCACTGGGCGGAGGCGCTTGACGCGTTCGAGCACTCGCTGTCTGTTAGTCCGTTTACATCGAAATTCGATGCCTATCTTGCGGGGAAATACAAGATGACTGCAGATGAGATGGCGGGTTACAAGTTGTTCGATGGAAAAGGCAATTGCAATTCCTGTCACCTTGATGGACGGGGAACCGCTCTGAACCCAAATTCCAGCCCGGACAACAGCAAAGCGGCGATGGTGAACCCCTTGTTCACATGCTTCGGGTCGGCTAATGAAGGCGTGCCCCTGAATCCCCGCGACGCATTCTTTTACGAGACTAAGCCAGATTCGTACGGGTTTACTGGCAATCCGTTTGGTTTCGGGTATAGAGATTTAGGTTTAGGGACATTCTTGAGAAGCGGGTTCGGTTCTGCACCGAATCCGAACTCGAACTGGACGCAGTATGCGCCCGCTGTGGATGGACAGATGCAAGTGATGACGGCGCGCAACGTGGCGATGACCCCGCCACAGTGCCCGACCACTGAGGCGGGACAGGGCGTACCTTACTTTCAGAAGGAATTCTTCCATAATGGTTACATCAAGAGCCTGAGGCAACTCGTCCACTTCTACAACACTCGCGACAAGTATGCCTACAAGGTCACTTCCGGACACTGCCCGGCAGGAACAACTGAAAAGGTTGACTGCTGGCCGATGCCTGAGGTCCCGCAAAACCTAGACATGACAGTCGGAAATCTGGGGTTGACGGACAAAGAGGAGGAACAAATAGTGGCGTTCCTCCAGACCCTTACTGACGGCTATACGAGTCCATATCCCGACATCCATAGTTTCACGGGAACCTGCCGAACTGGTGGTTCAAGTTTGGCTCAAGGTAATGAGACCCTTATTCCGACTCCCACTCTTCCACCGTGCGCGTCGGCTATTTGCGGAGTGGAGCCTGTCCCGAATCCACCGATTCGATGAGTGCTCAGGTTCAGATCCGGCGAGCGTCATTAAGCAAGTGCGACACGCACATAGAACTGTGTGTTGTCCGATTAACAGTCGCCGTGAAGCGTCGTTACCTGAAGAACATCAAGTAGTAGCGGCTAAGAGGTGAGGGCATGGATGCATTTGTTCTGAAACTTACGACCCTGGCGACACTCACCAGCCTATTCTTGTCAACACCATTCGCTGCCCAACTAGCTCCTTCTACTCCGAAAGCTGCACGCGTCAGGATCACGCACGGCCCAGAACTCGAGATGACCCGGCAAGATGAGGCGATCGTGAGGTGGACCAGCGATAACCCCGGCGGATCGCCTGAACATTACGCCATGGTCCACTTTGGTATCAATCCCCACGACTTGAACCAAACCGCAAAATCTCCCATCCGGCTTAACCCGGATAATCGATATACGGTCTTTCGTGTCCGCATTGACGGCCTTAGGCCGCAAACGACTTACTACTATACGGTTCAATCGATGGATAGCAATGGCACGACCGACGGCGTGAAGAGCACTCTGAGCAGTTTTCGAACTCCCTGATAGGTAGCAGTCAAGTGAAGTGGATATTGATTGCCGTGCCCGCACCAGTAGGCTCCGTTTTGGGCGCGATGGTCCAGAACGCAGATTGCCTCTCTAGGAGGTTACTTAAGAGCTGTCAATGCTGACGCATCGGCTGAAATCGGAATGAGTAGCCGATCCCTATGAAATGATCCGCCGCAGCCGCCGTTAAGCCCACGCCGAAGTGGAAATCGATTTGTTGATGCTGCCGCTTCCCGATCCTTAGTTCTGTGGCGAGGTGCAGCAACTGGCGCGATCCACCGCGCTCCGGAAAGTCGCCTACATATTCAACTATCACATCCGAGGTTGGCGCCAATTGCCGATCCAAAAGGATCGTAAATTCGCCGGTCAGGTCGTGGGTGTGGTCCACAGTGGGCCAGTACAGCGAGAGCATCCCGGCAGCTGTCCACTTAGAAGAGAGCCCGTGCGACCAGGCGACCTGGAGTCCAGGATCGTACCCGCCGCTGGACACCCCAGCGGCGCCGGTCGGCAGACTGAGGAACAGGGTCGCAGAAACATCGAATCCACCCTTAGTGGGACCAAGTTGTTCTTTCAACCCGACAGCCAGGTCGCCGAATCCCGAGCCGCGACCGCCGCCAGCGCTCAGGTCGTAATAGTAGTTCGGCACGTAGAAACGCAGCTCTGTCCTCGCGGCGACACCAAAACGGACCAAGGTCTCCGGGCCGTCAGCGATGTCCTGCCCCTGTCTGTCGGTCTCCAGGAAGCCGTTCTCCGCTTGCAGACTACCGGACGGGACGACAACGCTGGAGTTGGTTACGGTCGGGCGATCCGTCACGATCGGTCCTGCCGTGGTGTCGCCATTCGTCTGCGTCTGACCGTGTAATGGTGCCTGTCCCGTCAAAATGAAAGCGAATAGTGCAATGGCAATACGCTTCTGCATGAGCCGTGACCCTTAACGTGGTGGGCATGTCATATAACCTCTGTGAGGCGCGAAGGAGTATACACGCTTAGTGGAGTTTCGTTCGGAAACACAATCGTTCGGGTCAGCGCTATGGCGTGCGAGCTTGAAGAGAACAAGGGGATCGACGGAATCTTCGGGTTCAGTTTGGCAAGACGTCCAACAGCTGCGCTTCCTGAGGCATTGGCGTTCTATTGTGGTGGCCACGACTACGGTACGCAGGTCTGCAAGAAAAACCGAGAATCTGGTGGCCGTGATGAAAACGACGGGACCAAGGATGTGAGGACTGCCATGCAGTATCAGCATCCAAATGGGACCTTGCGCGTGCGGCACTGGTCAAGAGCCAGCGGAGGAAACAGAGGGAAGCGCGAACGGTTATGCATTTTGCGTATATAGACAAGACGCTTTATGCTCAGACGCCTGCCGTTTGCATCGGTGAGATGCCGCTTTGCCGGCTTCGACATCATGTCTTCGAGCGCGATTGCATGGCCATTGTGACTAGGGTTCCGATGAACACGGCCGGGAAGAGCTGGCCAATTACGGCTTCCGCGATTGTGAGCGAGCGAGCGAAGGGAGCCGGAGCGCTGATATCGCTGCCGACCGACGTAAGAACCCCAAAACTGTAATAGGTCAGCTTGGACGTCAATTGGTCGAGGTCCCTGGGCGGCGTGACAAATTGAAAGGATCCAGGGTGAAGCTGCTCCAGCAGTTGAAACACGGAAGCCCAAGCCATACCCAGCAGAAGATAGGCGCACACTCCCCCCTGGATTCGGCCCCAGGTTACTGGCCCTCCACGAAACATTACGACGAGTACGACCCGCATATAGAGCAAGAGCGTCACGGTGACGAGGCCGCTGCCGAGCAGACGAAGAAATGGCATCGAATGCAGCCGGCCTGCTGCCAATACCACCGCAGTTCCGAGAACGGTCGCGATCAGCACGAAGGTGAAAACACGACCTTGCTTTACAACGAGGGCACCGGCGATCAACAGCGCAGCAACGATGACGTCGCAAAGAATCCGTAGGGGAAGACCGGCCTCCCGCAGAGGTGTCACGACGAATATAAGAATAATGATGGATATGGTTACGAACGTGAGCCCATATTGTCCCGACCAGAATTCAGACTGGCTCATTCGAAAAATAGATCCCCGTTCGTCCCGCGCATTGGTCGTCATAAACCCTAGTCGTCTAGATGTGTCAAGGTAACGATATTAAATCTTTCGACTCACAAGACCGCAGGCTGAATGGCGAATTTAATCGCCATTATCCACAAGTTCACCTAGTGCAACTGAAGCGGATTCCGTAGCGGCAGCGATTGACTAGCACCAGGGGCGCATAAAACAGCCTTACATCGGCCGGCTTTCTCTGTCCAGTTTTTACAAAGAAACTGCGCCAACTGGTTGTATAATCCCGCCGATCCTCCCGGTTCACGTGTCGTTCGCCTATAGTAGTACGCCGAGGTGCACACCCATGACCCTTCGCTCTGCCGTCTTCGCAGTCGGCATTCTGATCGTCTTCCCGTTTATCAACAACCTGTGTGCCGACGACGTACAGCTGGGCGCAACCTTTGTCTGCAATGGCGAGCGCATCTATGTCGAAAACTGTAATATACGCGACCTGTCTGACAGTGCGACCTGCATGGTGGCGCATCCCGATCGCCCGCAGAAGAATGGGCTTATGGTGTACACCTATGAAACCCGCGGCTCGCTGAAGAAGCTGTTGCCGACATGCAAGCAGCCATCGGCCGAGGAGGTGAGGAAGGCGAACGACTTCCAGAGGCGGCAGTCCCAGCAATTAGCCGCAAACATCAAGAAGGCCAATGACGAGCTGGACGACATCGACGCCAAAGTTGAGGCGACCATCAACGGAGGGCATGCGCCTTCGGCCGAGGAACGTCAGATGTATCGTTGCATCACGGCCGGGCGGGCTTCCGAGCTGTGCACGGGCAAGATATTCGAAAACTTTCTCGCCTCCTCCATCAATATGCTGCTTCCCGGCGCGGTCCACGATGGTGAGCCTGGCCTGAGCCTGGCCGGCCGTTATCAGGGTAGGGGATGGCTGATCGATTTCGACGCGCGCTTCGCCAACACGCAGTGTTCGGTTCTTAGCAACCAGCCATTGGATTACACAGTAGACTTAAGCAACAACCTTCCCGTCGTAACCATTCAGAGCAAGCCCAAGCACATTGTCCTCAATGGAAGGCCCGACGGAACGCTGGTCGGCCTGGGGCCGATCACTGTCGATGGATTTATTGTCGAAGGTGGAGGAGGTGGGGGCGGCACCTACACTGCGGGACAAGGCAACTGGGAGACGCATACGGTCACGACCACACACCAGTACACACCACTTGAGGCAAGTTCGACGGGAATAGCGCAGGATCCCACGTTGCAGCAGAACGGCCAGTACTACTAC
>CAZDYZ010000141.1:0-6806 GCA_964509525.1 uncultured Acidobacteriaceae bacterium | reverse complement strand
CATCACCGGAGACGATGCGCTGCGCCAGGCCTTCCACGATTGCGGTCTTGCCAACCCCCGGCTCGCCAATCAGCACCGGATTGTTCTTCGTGCGGCGCGACAGCACCTGCACCACCCGGCGTACTTCCTCATCACGCCCGATGACCGGATCGAGTTTGCCTTGCCGCGCCAGCTCCGTCAGGTCCCTGGCGTAACGCTCCAGAGCCTGATACTTTGCTTCCGGATTCTGGTCGGTGACCTTCTGGTGGCCACGCACCGCGATCAGGCCACGCAAAATGCTATCGTAGGTCGCGCCCGCCTTCGCCAAGATCTCCTTGGCGGGATCGCGTTTCAGCTTGGTCAACCCCAGCAGCAGATGCTCGGTGGAGACGTACTCGTCCTTGAAGTTCGACGCCTCTTTGAAGGCATTGTCCAGCATCTGGGAAGAGGCATCGGAAACATGGGCTTGCGTGGCGCCGCTGCCAGAAATTTTGGGCAGGCGTTCGATTTCACGCATGGCCTCGGCCTGCACGGCGGGAACATGCAGCCCCACCCGCTCCAGGAGGGGAGATACGATACCCTCGCGGTCCTCAATCAGCGCGGCCAGGAGGTGGACCGGCTGCAGCTCGGGATTGCCGTGCTCGCTGGCAAGATCGTTCGCCCGCTGCATCGCCTCTTGTGCCTTTACCGTTAATTTGTCCCAACGAATTGCCATGTCAACTCCTGCTCTCAGTAGCCAGCTTTCTGTTCTCGGTCAGACAGGTCTAGGGTACTCGCTTACGGCTTCCAAAATCTTCCTCAAGCCTGAGATTTGTAGGCAAAGCAGCCATCGAGAGTAACGGATTACGAGCAACTGGCCGGGATAATGTTTTCGCCCGCAGGTGAGTCCGCTAGCAATCAAAAGGGAGGCAACAATCCGCCTCCCTTGAACTCCCCAGTTCTTTCCCTCCGGGAATCTCACCCGCAGCGAAACCTGGATCAGGCAACCTGCGCTTTGTTTGCGCTGTGGGCTTGACCTTCGGGCTTCTTGCCCTCGATGGCCTTCTGGCCGCCCACATTCACTTTGATCTGCTTCGGCTTGGCCTCGGCGCGCTTCGCCAAACGGATGTGCAACACGCCATTGTCATAGTTCGCGTTGATGTCCTCGGCGTTTACGGTGTTGGGTAGGGTAAAGGACCGGGTGAAGCTGCCATACCTGCGCTCGACGCGACGGAAGTTCTCTTCCTTCTCTTCTTTCTCGAACTTGCGCTCACCGGAAACGGTCAAGGTTTTGTTTTCGACCTTGATGTCCAAGTCCTTGCTGTCGATTCCGGGCACTTCCAGCTTGAGCTGGACGCTATGCTCGTCCTCATAGATGTCTACCGGCGGCACAAATGCGCCAGCGGTCAGCGAGTCTTCACGCCCGCCATACTGCTCTTCAAACAGACGGCTCATGCGGTTCTGCAACGCATAGAGTTCACGAAAAGGGTCCCAACGGGTCAACATCGCCATGGTTCAAAATCCTCCAGTTAAGATTCTCTCGGTCATTACGACCTCAAAATACTAGATGCTTTGATTAGCGTTAAAGAATCATAAAATATTAGTGTCATACTGTCAAGGTTAAAGTAGTCGAGAACCGATATACGACTAACTATATTTATTATCATCATATTACATTAGCTATGACGCACTTCAGATAGGCTGTCTCAGGCATGTTCAGCAGAACCGGGTGGTCCTGCGACTGGCCGCGCTTGTCCAGAACCCGGAGGCGACGACCAGTATCGGATGCGGCATCACCAAGCACCTCCAGGAGTTGGGCCTCGGCAACGTGGAACGAACAGGAACAAGTGACAAGGGTACCGCCGGGGCGGAGCATTTTCAGGGCACGCAGATTAAGCTCCTTATAGCCGCGAAGCGCGGTCGAGACCGCACGCTTTGTCTTAGCGAAGGCGGGCGGATCAAGAACGATGGTGTCGTACTGGCGTCCAGTCCCGGCATAATCCTTGAGGAGATCGAAGGCGTTGGCCTGGATCCATTCGATTTCGCCGCAAACGTGGGCGTCACAATTGAGCTGTTCATTCCGCTCGGCGAACTCCAGGGCAGGGCGGGACGAGTCGACCGCGCTGAGCCTCTCGCACACCCGTGCCAGATGCAATGCGAAGCCTCCCTGATATGTGAAGCAATCGAGCGCCTGGCCATGGCCAAAGCGGGCTGAAACAGCGTAGTTCTCTCGTTGATCGAGGAATGCCCCGGTCTTCTGCCCGAGGAAACCATCGAAGTGAAAACGTACGCCATTCATCGTAAAGATGGTGCTGGAGCGGACGCCGCGCAGCAGTTGCGATTCGCGCTTCGGTAACTGTTCCAACTCACGAATATGCGGATCGACGCGCTCGACCAGGTTGCATCCGGGAAAGTGCTCTGTCACAGCCTCGCCCACGACCTGACGCAAATCATGGCGATCAAAGGACTGCGTCAGCACCTGTATCGAGAGAATGTCGTGGTACTTGTCGAGGATGAGGCCGGGAAGAAGATCAGCCTCGCTGAAAATGACGCGATAAGAATCGGAGTTGCGCACGACACGCTGACGAAAGTGCACAGCGGCTGCGATACGTGAGCTGAGGAGAGCGGGAATCTGCCCTTCGGTGATCTCTTCGCTGGTCAACAGGCGGACGGCGATCTGCGATGCGCTGCTGAAAAGGGCCGAACCCAGCCTGCGTCCACGTTGGTCCCGAACATGAATCAGCGCTCCTCCAGGAGCCGAAGCCGGGGGGACAAGGTCGGAACGGTAAACCCACAGGTGCCCGCTCCGCAACTTCGCCGCACCTCGATGATTTACGGTTATCGCAGGAACAGGATCAGCCAAAGCATTCTCTCTCGAATCAGAGACTTATCTTACTGCTGCAATAAGTCCAGAAGTCTTGGTGAATGTCAACAATATTTGACAATAAGTATATAATATATTACTTTATGTCCACTAAACATTACTTTGAAGGAGGCAAGAACCATGGATTTTTCCTACCAAGAGAAGAGCATCCTTGGATCGCTGGTGGCGGTATCAGTGGTGTACGGATTCTACTTCGCCGGCGTTGTTCGGGATATGGGCCGGCCTGAGTTCGACGGCGGAAATGTGGAGCGTCTTGCGTTCACAGTGGTTGCGATCATGGCGATTGAGGTCGTTTACCACGTCATCCTCGCTCTGGAGTCGAAGGCCGAGGCCAAGGATGAACGCGATCTTCTGATCGAATGCAAGGCATATAAGAACGCCTATTTCCTGCTGGCCGCCGGCGCGTTCCTGGTGATCGGGAGCGTCATCATGGCCAACTTGAGGTACACGGTTGCTCCAACCAGAATCATCGTGACCCCTTTTCTCACAGTCAATCTCGTGCTGTTTTTCATGGTTCTGGCCGAAGTTGTTAAGTTTGTGACCCAGTTGTTCTATTACCGAAAGGGTTTTTGAGATGACCAAAGGACGAATCCGCAACAACATTCGAAAGTTGCGATTCCTCGGCTCGGAAATGACCCAGCAGCAACTGGCTGAAAAGATCGGGGTGACTAGGCAGACCGTTATCGCCATAGAAGGAGACAAGTATTCACCGTCGCTGGAGGTGGCCTTTCGCATCGCCAGGGTGTTCGAGGTGCCGCTGGAAGAAGTGTTTCAGTACGACACAACAGATAGAGGAAGCGAAAGTGCGAGGTGAAGCCTGCCAGGGGCTGGGTTTCGGGCGCTACGGCACGGCTCTTTCGTCTGCCGGCGGCTCGTTTTGTGGCGATCCGGCGACAGGGATAGCTTTGCTGCCCTTCGCTTCTGCCTGCGCTGGAGTTGTCGGTGGCGGAACGTAGTACAGGATTCGCTGGCAGGAGTCACAGGTGATGGTCCGCTCGCTACGCATGACATCCTGAAAGACCTGTGGGCGCAGGATGACCCGGCAGACCGAGCACATCTGGTCCTCGTGAACGGCGGACAGGGCCGAGCGGCGCAGCTTAAACACGCGATCATAGTGACGGAGAGTGTCCTCATCGATGTTGGCACGAAGCTGCGGACGCAATTGGCTGATCTCGGCCAACTCCTTCTCATCTTCAGCCGTCTGCTGGCGCGCGTGCTCCTTTTCCCTGTCGATCTCGGCGGTGTCGGACTTGAGCGCCGCCTCCGCCTGCTGCAGGGTTTCTTTGCGGGTGTCGGCGGTCACCATGATGTCGAGGATCCTATCTTCCAGCTTACGAATCTCAGCTTCCGCGTGCTCGATCTCGCTCAGCAACGCTTTGTATTCCTGATTGGTTTTGACGTTGAGCGATTGGTCACGATACTTGCTGATCTTCTGCTGCTGGTCCTGGATCTCAGATTCATACTTGCGGCGTGCGGTTTCGTCCACCTTCATCGCCGCCTGAACCGACTCGACCCGGGCCTTGGAACCGGCCAGCTTTGCCTCGATTTTCCGCACCTCTGCGGGCAAAGCCGCTACTTCCGCCTTGAGGGCGGCCATTCGGGAATCAGCCCGTTGCAGGTCGATCAACTTTTGTATGTCGGAATGCATGGAACCGTGTGAGGCCTGCTTGGATTCTAGCACGTGAAAACCCGTGCCAGACTGCGGGTCGGTTCGTGAGTCGCCTTGTTTCGCGGCTCGATCGGCTCCTGATATAACTTTTTCATCGCCTAATTTCCATCTCGGAGCCAACTTGAAAGCCAGTCGCGCCGTCCTTGTCCTTTGCCTTTTCTCCCGGATGTTTGCATACGCCCAAGCCGACAGCACAGTTCCAGCACAAGAACCACAAATCGCAAAAGAGTTGACCATCGAGTCGATGGTGCAGGCGAGTAGCATTCTCGGACGCGCCCCCGAATCCATTAAGTGGAGTCCCGATGGCTCGATGGTTTCCTTCGTTCAACGAGATGAGAGCGGCGAACAAGGTTCGCTGCGTTTCGTAGACGTCAGCACGGGCAGGGAAGGGGTGCTGGTTACAAGCGAGAAGCTGGCCAAGTTGGCACCCTCCGCCAGCACCATCCGTGACGAGCGCAAGAAAGAGGCAGTGCAACGCTATTCGATCGCTGCCTACCATTGGTCCCCTGATTCAAAGAATTTGCTCTTCGATTCGCAGGGCCAGCTTTGGCTGTACACGCTGGAGACGGGTACGGCGGTACAGGTCACTGCAAGCTCCGAGCCAGCCGAGGATCCCAAGTTCTCACCTGACGGCACGCGCATATCCTACGTCCGCAAGCACAACCTATACGTGCGGCCACTGAGCGGCGGGAACGAACGGGCGCTGACCAAAGATGGCGATGACAATCTGCTGAACGGCGAAGTCGACTGGGTGTACGAGGAAGAGCTATATACGCGCAGCAATTATTTCTGGTCGCCGGACGGCAAGCAGATTGTGTTTCTCCAAATGAACGAAAAGGAAGTGCCGGCATATCCCATCACGGACTGGACTCCGCTGCACGCAACTGTGGACCGGCAGAAGTACCCGCAGCCCGGCGATTCCAATCCCGTGGTGCGCCTGGCAGTCATCAACTCTGACGGAAGAAAGCTCAAATGGATCACCGTCAGCGGAGCCGGCACAGGTTCGTTGCCATTGGGCGACAACTCCGACATTCTGGTTCCGCGATTCGGATGGGTGCGTAACGACCTGATTTGGGCGATGGCGATGAACCGCGTGCAGGACCGGCTGGCCTTGTACTTCATCGACGTGAACGACGGCAGGTCAAAGCTGATCATGACGGAAAGCACGAATGCCTGGATCGACATGCATCCAGAGGTGGATTTCCAGCTCCTGTCCTCTGGCGATCGCTATCTGTGGACCAGCTGGCGCGATGGACACAACCACATTTATCTGTACCAATTCAATAAGGAGAATCCGCTGAGCAGCGAAGCCAAGCTAGTGGCGCAGCTCACGCACGGCGATTGGGAGGTCGAAAGCATCGACGGTGTAGACGAGCAACACGGCATCGTTTATTTCTCCGCCAACGAAGGGGACTGGCGGCAGAGAAACGTTTTTGCCGTGGGGTTAGACGGGCAAAATTTCCGCCGCCTCTCCAGGGAGAGGGGTGCGCATTCCGTCGACTTCGATCCCAAGAACCTGAACTATTATGTGGATACCTGCTCCGCCCTGACCACGCCACCGAGCATCTCATTGTGCACGATCGACGGCCGGTGTAACGCATTCTGGAATGCACGCACGCTCGAAGCCTACAACCTGCTCACGCCGAGATTCGTAGAGTTCAAAGCCGCCGACGGTACGACTACGCTCGAAGGTACGGTGCTGCTGCCCGAAGGCGGGCCGATGATGGCAAATGGCAAGTTTCCGCTCGTCCTGAATCCTTACGGCGGCCCTGGGGTGCAGAGTGTAAGCGATTCCTGGGACCATTTCGGCTTCTTCGATCAGATTCTGGCGCGCCAGGGTTTCGCTGTCCTGAAGGTTGACAACCGCGGCATGGCAAACCGTGGCCAGGCCTTCGCGCTGCCCATCAAGCACAACTTCGGCGAGGTCGAACTAGCCGACCAGCTCGCCGCGACCAAGCAAGCGCTGCAGCAATTTCCGCAGCTTGATGCAAGCCGCGTCGCTTTGTGGGGCTGGAGCTTTGGAGGTTATTTCACCCTCTACGCGCTCGAGCACTCCGACCTGTTCAAGGGTGGCATTTCTGTGGCTCCAGTCACCGACTGGCGCAGTTACGACTCGATCTATACCGAACGCTACATGGGGCTGCCGAAAGAGAATGAAGAGGGCTATAAAAAAAGCTCGGCTATCAACTTTGCCTCCAACCTGCACGGGAAGTTGCTGGAAATCCAGGGCACCGGCGATGACAACGTGCACATGCAGAACACCGTTCAGATGGCTAACGCTCTTATCGAAGCGGG
>CAZDYZ010000140.1:0-1596 GCA_964509525.1 uncultured Acidobacteriaceae bacterium | reverse complement strand
ATGGCTGCCGATGTGGTAGACCTGGTCAAAACGTTTCAACAAATCATAGAGCGCGCGAAATCGAAGCCTAGTTTCGATGTCGAGGACGATAGTGTCACGGTCTCCCAGATGATCGACTACGTCCGGCGACGGCTTACGCTGGAGGAGCGGCCGATCCGTCTGAAACAGTTACTGCGCAACATGCGTTCTCGCTCGGCGCTGGTGTGTGCGTTTCTCGCAATCCTGGAGCTAATCCGGCTGCAGGCGGTGCTAGCACGTCAAGACAACATCTTCGGCGAAATTGTACTCAAGAAGAACACCCATTTTGATGAGCTGATGGCAGAAAGCTCGCCTATAAAGGATGATTGGCGTTAGAAAAGGATCAACGGAATTGCGGTCGCCGCACAACTGCCGATCCTCGGCGACATCAATTGCGATGCAGGCACGCCAAGCTCGCGTCGGTCGAGAAATCGCTCGCAAAGGGAGGTTGCGCAGAAGCGCGAGCCAAGTTTTCCCAGAGGCAGTCAGTCCGAGAGCACAGGAAGAAGCCCCGCATAGGGGCTGCATTGTGATCACCCATGAGCCTTAAGGCAAAGGTCGAAGCCATCATTTACGCCACCGAAGAACCGGTCACTCTTGATCAGCTTGCGGCTCTGCTGGGCGACGTCGTACTCACTGAGCTGCACGCGCGAGAAGCAAGCGCAATCGTCGTTGCGAACGCGGACAATTCGGAAACCCGGCCTTCGTTTTCCGATGGCCAACAAGCGTCCGCCGTCAAGGCGTGCCTAGCCAGCGTCATCGAAGAACTGACTACCGACTACGCCGCCAACGACCGTGGTATGGAAATCCGACAAGTTGCAGGCGGCTATCGCATGGCGACCAAGCCCGAGCACCATGATGTCGTCGTGAGCTTTGCCAAGAGCCTGAAGCCGCCAATCCGATTGTCCTTACCAGCGCTGGAAACGCTGTCCGTCATTGCTTACAAACAGCCGGTCACCGTACCTGAGATCAGCCAAATTCGAGGCGTGGATTCCTCTGGGGTGATCGCTACGTTGCTGGATCGAAAGCTGATCACAACGGCAGGACGCAAGCAGGTAATCGGTCGACCCATCCTCTACAAGACGACGAAAGAGTTTCTACTGCGCTTCGGATTGAACGACCTGTCTGAACTTCCAAGCATAGAAGAGTTCGAGAAGCTCGGCGAACCACAGGCTGAATTGTTCGACAAATCCCCGCCGTGCGAAGCTGGAACTTCTTCACGCGAAGTCCTCACCGAGCCCTCGGCGGAATCAGATGGCTAAAGCGTCGTTGCAAACATGCTTACACAATGAAGTAGAATCCGGTATGAGGTGATTGCGGGTCGTGGGCCGGGAGGAGTCGTGTGTCGTCTCGCTGATGGGCCAACCAGAATCTCGTGCGAACCGCCCCTTTTCCACCCGACAATATCTCTCCGCAGTAAAACGACCAAGTAAGTCTCTGCGGGTTAGGCGCGAAGAGAGGCGTCTCTGGCCATCGGATATGACCTTTGCAAGGTTGGAACCTTTGGGTTGGAGCGTGTACCCTCCATTCTCGCAGGTGCCTCATGCCCGCTGAGAGGCTGCAAAAGATCATCGCCGC
>CAZDYZ010000139.1:0-4021 GCA_964509525.1 uncultured Acidobacteriaceae bacterium | reverse complement strand
CCTACACCCACCGCGTCGCCATCTCCCACCACAGACTGGTCGCTCTCGAAAACGGCAACGTCACCTTCCGCTGGCGCGATTCCACGCACGGCAACAAGAAGAAGCTGATGACGTTGCCCGTCCATGAGTTCCTGCGGCGCTTTCTACTTCATCTGCTCCCTCGCGGCTTCGTGCGCATCCGCAACTTCGGCTTTCTCGCCAACCGCCGGCGCGCCAGCCTGCTGCCCATCTGCTTCGAACTCTTGCGCCCTTCCACGGAAAAAGCGGCTTCAGCAGCGTCGCTATCCGCGGATCATCCCTGCAGCTGTTGGCGTTGCCCGATCTGCGGTGGAATCATGCGCACTGTCGAACGCATCTCAGCCGCACAACTCCTGCTCCGTTCTCCACCACTGGCCGTCAGGTGCGCAGCATGAACTGGCTCACCAAACTCGCTCTCTGGGCGTCCTGCCGAACCCATAGGGAATCTTTGCGCCATCCCCTGCGCCTGCCTCCGCTGATACACACCCGAACTGCTGTCAACCTCCTCGCCGCGGTACTGCGCATCGAATCTCCCGCCTTGATAGCGCGAACAAGAAGCGCGAACACGGCATCCGCTCAACCGCCAGCAGCCATCGGACCCGTTCAAATTGCATAGCTGCCCCACCGGGGGCGGCTTCCTTCAAGTCGCTGTATCTGAAGTGCCCACTTTGCAGCAGCCGCTCAATAGTGTCCTGTGGGCACTTCAGATACAGCCCAAAGACTTCCCGTTCCTAATCCTATCGGAGTCACCTGGACGGCATTCGACTTTTCGTCGACATGGATAGCTTCCGGGTTGCTGACCAACCGCTCGGGCAGTCAGAAGCCGGTTTTGGGTGAGGAGTCCAGTGACCGAGCACGTCAGCGTTTGGGTTCCCGCTTTTCAAGGCGGAGGAAGTGGATGTAACCGCCTTTGTCGCCGCCGCCGACCAGCCTCTCATCTTTTGCAAATGCACAGCACCGTGCATCGCCATCGCAAGTAGAGGTGGCGACCTGCGGGCCCGTGTCGACCTCCCATACATTCAGCGTCTGGTCAGAAGACGCGGAGACCGCCATCCGCCCATCCCCACTCATCGCCACCCCATTGAAGCAATTAGTGCGGGCCGGGGACGGTGCGAAGTTCGCGCCACCTCTCCACTTCCCAGACTTTCAACGTCTGGTCAGCATGGTAAACTTGCGTCCCCTTTAATCGGAGTGAGGGTGAGCCATTCGTGCGGGCGCTCCTGGGGCCAGAACCGACAAGATGGGCTTTTGTCTTACGGCTGTCGCAGCGATTCAACCAGCGGAGTCTTGCCTGCTTCGACATTCCAAAAGGCCACAACGCCCTGGCGCTGTCACGGGAATGCCTGTCAGGTTGGCCAGACCTTGTGTTTTCTTGGGACGGTCGATTCCGGGCCAGTCGGATTGTGCTTGGCTTCGTGGACCTTGTCTTCCGCATCAACCGAGAACAGCATGTATTTCCCGAAAGTGTGTTTCCGATAGTAGCGTTGCCCGTGGAAATAGATGTACACCTCGGCCGTCTTGGGCAACCAAAGTTCGGTATTTGTCTTCCGGAAGGGCACGGGTCCGTATTCTGTGATCTGATGTTCGGCGAGCAGCTGTATCTGCGGCAGGGGCGTTTCCATCTCGGATTCAATTCGCACAATCTGAAATTTGTCCGCTGTAATCCAAGCGCGTCCTTTGAGGTTTACGGGATACGTCTGTGTTCCCACCAAGTAAGCTTGCAGATGATTAGGGCGATCTTCGCGCTGCTTGAAGTGGATCAGCCACGTAGCTTGCCCATGCCAATCGCCCAGTCCTTCGCAGGTCATCAGGAAGGCGTCGCGCATGGCAGGATGGAACACCAGCGCGTGAGCTGCGAAACCATTGTCCACAATCCGGTCGGGCAGATTGTCCAGCCCATAGCGCTCGAAGCGGTATTCATCAACCTGCACCACATCTGGCTGAGTTTGGGACATGGATGCTGCATAATCAAACGTGCGTGTTTCCCGGTCAGAGGGGTTGCCCATCGGATCCAGTTTTTCGTGAACCAGCTCTTCGATGGCGGCGAATTTCGCGACATTGGCGACCAGCTGTTCAACGCGTTCGCCCGCTCCTTCAATTACCTTTTCATAGGGACAGACGAGCCCGGCGGCAACAGGCGGTTTTTCGCGATCTGTGTCGGGCGGTTGCCATGACATGTCAAGCAAGTTCGAGTTGGCAGCAGGGACGAGGTCAGTGGCGACAGTGAAAGACGCGGTCTGTTGAAGCCTCGCAGCCGACCCTTCGGTTGCATTAGATAGATGGTGCCGAAGTTGCTCGAGCAACTCCTGGGCGTGCGATGCAGCTGGGCTTTTGGACTGAAACCCTAGAAACGCATTCAGCGCCTGAATTGCTTGCGAATTCTGGCCCAGGTTTGCCAATGCCTCTCCCAGGGCGAGTTGGGCGGCAGTTCCTTGCTCGCCGCCTGTGTCAATCGCAAGTTGTGCCTGCTCCCGCGCTTTTTCGTATTCATGCTGCTGCAGGTAAGCGTCGGCTAGCAGATTGTGCTCTATCCAGTTATCTCGTTCGGCAGCAACCGCTTGTTCCAGCGTCGTCCTGGCTTGCTCACTCTGCCCGCGCAGCAGCTGCACTCTACCAAGCAACATCAAAGCGTGGCCATTATGCGGATCGAGGGTCCTGGCCTCGGTCAGGTAGGCTTGTGCCTGTTCGAAGTCTCCTTTCTGGAGGAACGTGTAGCCCAACAGGGTTTTCAGTCGCGCGTTGGCCGGTGACAACTTATCGGCATCTTCCAGTCGCTTCTGCGCTTCTTTAAGGTTGCTGGAATTCAGGGCCTTGATCGCGCGTCTCATCTCCTCGCCCGCCTTGGGAGACATCAAAGCGTGGCTGCTGTTGAATTCTATGGCTGAAGGATCACGCTGCAGAGCGACCGTTATCTGAACCGTATCAATCAGGCTTCCAACCTCGACTTCCTTATGGCTGCTGATGTAGCCGACAGCGCTAACCTCAATGTCGTACTTGCCGAACGGCAAGTCTCCGAAGGTAGTCTCGGAGCGGTCGGTCGTGGTCTGCCAAGTCGTGACCTGGCGAAGCTGGCCGTAGAGCTGGACCACCGCCTGGCGATCAAGCTTCTTGTCGTCGGCGAGGACGATAACCTGAATAACGCCGCCTTGTTGGCCTGCGATTGGGTTAATCGGATTCGCCGTCTTCGATGGAGGGCTAGTATGTTGCGCAACCAGGTTGGCCGGGAGGAGCAGACAAAGCGCGAAGATGGCAGCTGCCATCCCGATTCCACCAGCAAAGAACCCCAGCGGGTCGTGAACCCGACGACTCATAAAGTGCCCCAATCGGAATGTTGTTCTTGATCTCGAAAGTGGCATCATAGTACACCCGCCGCGCGCCTTCCGCACGTCCACGCGCCCAGGTTCCCGCTGCGCCTGCCGCCAGATCCCGCCAGTCGCCAAGCTTACCTGGCGGCGCGTGAGGGCGCGCTGCTGCAGCAATCGAGTTTCAGAAGATTCTCGATCATCCCGGCGTCGTCGTGAACGAGCCCATAGGCGCACTGGCGCACTTGCAATTGGGCAAGGCCTACACACTTTCGGGAGACAAGGCCAAAGCAAGATCCGCCTATCAGGATTTTCTGGTGCTGCGGAAACATGCGGACCCCGGCATCCCTATCTTCAAGCAGGCCAAAGCCGAGTATACAAAGCGCGTGCTGAGCAGCGCGCAGTCCGGGAGGGTTAAAGTCCCTCTGGCGCCCAAATGAGGGGCGCTATATCCAAAAGCGGGGGTAATTCCTCGCTGGCCGAAGAAGGCAGAAGGTAAGCAGACGTCTAAACGGGCACGAAAGCGAAAGCCGGATACAGCCAAGGCGGAGCTAGAGCCACTGCCTGCAGTGCTTCGGAGGGCAGGGTGTCCACCGTGAGGGGAATCCGAAGGGCATGAGGAGAAGTACCGGGCCGTAATCGAGGGAATAATCCCGGGATGAACCGGTCAGCCAAAGGTGGGGCAAGGTCGAGTCTGTGCT
>CAZDYZ010000138.1:0-1806 GCA_964509525.1 uncultured Acidobacteriaceae bacterium | reverse complement strand
CCTGCGGCGCTGCGTCGAGCGCGGCCGTTCCCTCGGCATCCCCCTTCGCATCGAAGAAGGTGATTTGCAGGTGGAGCGGCTCAGGAGACTTATCGACGGCCCAAGTTCCGTGCATTGAAACGGCGCTTTCGAGATCGGGGATGGCTTGATCGCCGCTGGCGAGCAGTTTCCCCGATCGATCACGAAGTTCCCATCTCAGTTGCCCGTTTCGCAACGGGTAGGAAGGAATCTGATCAAGAGGCCGGCGCGAAAGGCTTAGATCGAAACCAACGCGGTGATCCTCACTGTCGTAGCGCCAGTTGGCATTTGAGAAGATGACGGGCTGATTTCTTTGCTCCCATTTGTAGAAGGACGGCCGGCGCTGCCGGTACTCATCGACGAGTCCAATATCGACATAGCCTTCCTGGCGACCGGGCCAAAGATTGAGATGGGATTTGTAGTCCTGGTAGCACCAGAAAATAGCGCCGGCGACGAAGTCAAATTGCTCGAATTCCGAGAGCTGTCTCTCGATAAGATGAACGCGGGTCTTGTCGCCAGCAGCGGAATCCGTCGTGAAAAATGACGGGTAGCCGAACTCAGAAATGATCAGCATCTTTCCCGGATAGTCACGGCCGATCTCCTGAAGCCTGGGAACTAGATCGTCTTCCTTGCCGGACCAGGTGCCAAAATAAGCATTCATCATGATGAAATCGACGTCGTTTGCGGCCTCGGTCTTTGGATCTGGGCCCCAGGCGATATCGTTGTCGGCGTAAGTAACGAAGCGGCCGGGATCGAGCTGATGGATCCAGTCGCGCATTAAGTCGATGTAGGCACGTCCACCCTTGGTGGTCGCCTCGCTTTCGTTACAGACGCTCCAGGCGAAGATGCTGGGATGATTTTCGTCGGCTTCGATCATTTCTTTGAACATTTGTCGCGCGAGGGCGATCACCGTGGGATCGGACATTTGTTGCTCAGTAAATTGCCACATCGGGATTTCGGGAATTAAGAGAATGCCGTGCCGGTCGGCATAATCGAGAACCAGTTCATGCTGGGGATAGTGCACGGGCCGTGTCAGGCGAACGTGCAGATGTTCGAGCGTGTCGTAGTCATTCTTGATTGTGCCGGCGGTTTCGGCCAACCCCTCCCAGGGGGAGTCCTCGTGCCGGGTCATTCCCGTCAAACGTACACGTTCCCCGTTCAACAACAGATGGCGGTCGTGTATTTCAATGGTGCGGAATCCGAAGTTGTCTTCGTGTGTATCCAGGAGATGGCCGTACGAATCAGTTAGCTCGACATGCATGCGATAGAGTGCCGGATGATCGAGGCGCCATCGTTGCGGGTCCCCAACTGAGGTTTCGAGCTGTGCCTTGAACTCTCCCGGAGCCGCTGAGAGGGTTGTCGTCGCTGGCGTGTTCACCTGCGATCCCGTAGGAGAGTAAATGACTGCTTTCACGCGAAAGGTCTGGGTCCGCGATGAGACATTCTGAAGGAAGATAGTGGTGGCGACCTTAGCTGCACTCGCTCCAATAGTCGTAGTGATCCGCTGCCGGCGAACCAGGCCATCCCGGCTTAGCGTGAGCCACACGTCGCGAACCAATCCGCCGTAATGCCACCAGTCATACCAGGGGTGGTCTCCGGAGCGAAGACGAAGGGCGAAGCCCGGTATGCTTTCTGCGGTGGGGCGGTTGTCGAGCTGGACTGCCAAGAAGTTCTCGCCGGGGCGGACAACTCCGGAAATGTCGAACCAATATGGCGTGTGCCCGCCTTCGTGAGCTCCGAGGAGCTTGCCGTTGAGCCAAACCTGGCTTTTGTAGAACGTCGCGGCAA
>CAZDYZ010000137.1:0-3391 GCA_964509525.1 uncultured Acidobacteriaceae bacterium | reverse complement strand
TCGTGAATCGCCTGGAACTGGTAGTGTCCAGCCAACTGCCAGTATGATCGCCATAGCTTGCTCTCGCCTTTCTCCTCGTCGCTGCGCTCCTGGCGGCGGGTATCTGGCGAAAGCGACGAGGCGAGCGAAACCTTTGTCGAGGCTACTGCTGCTGCAATGGAGACAGATCGACTTCGCTCGCCGCTTAGTCACAGTGGGTAAAAGCCAGACCAGCGCGGGCGCAGGTTGCGAAATTCCGCTGACCACAGTAGCTTATCAGGCCCTTTCTGTCTGGGCTGCAAACTTTCCCGACAGAAAGTCAAGCCATGACGTCTTCCCCTGCGAGCGATACCGAGGGCAAGGTGGCAAGTGATACTTCAACTCCATTAGGGGGCTGTGTGTCCAGCACCGATCCCAGCCAACCGATCGGCAGTTGTTTTCGGGCCGCCGCCTTCTGGTTGGCTGACCATCGACTCGGTATCGGCCTGAGTTCGCAGAAGTGCGTTGCGGCCAATTTGCGGTTGGCCGTCACAAAGTGCGTGAGCATATCCAGCGAGGGAACTTCGCGAGATCTTCCTCCGTATTTTGGATATCGCCCACCACTTGAAAACTTCCGTTGAGCGGTCAGTGCCTGACGGATTGTGCATGTCAAGATCCAAGCTCGGTTCTTGCCGAGCGACGGTCACAGGGAAGAGCGATGGAGTCGTCCCTACACAATTTCTCGTAAGTTACGGAGCACGTTCAGTCATGAAAGCCATCGTTTCGCTTGCACTGGTTGGATTGCTAGCAGCAGTAGGCTGGGCAGCAGACAAGGAACAGCCGCCGAAGCCGGCGCAATCGATCACAGAGCTGCGGCAGCAGCTGGAGAAGATCCTCAAAGATAATCACGTGCCGGGAGTGTCGGTCGCGATCGTGAAGCGCGACGGGCCCGAGTGGGTGGGTGGTGTCGGAATGGCCGATGTCGCCAGCAAAACTGCGGTAACTGCGGACACGCAGTTCCGAATCGGGTCGACATCGAAGGCCTTTGCCTCGCTCTCGATCCTGAAACTGGCGAATGAGGGAAAGCTGTCGCTAACGGACCCAGTGCACAACCTGGCTCCGGAGGTATGGTTCGAGAACCCGTGGGAGGCGACCAATCCGGTGCTGGTGGTTGACATGCTGGAGCACACGGCGGGCTGGGATGACATGCACCTGCGTGAGTATGCCAAGGATACCCCCGCGTCGATAGGGCTGCGGGAGGCGCTGGATTACGACCACACATCGCGGGTATCCCGGTGGCCTCCGGGGACACGCATGGCGTATTGCAACTCGGGACCGGCGGTGGCGGCGTACATCGTGGAGAAAATTACGGGCAAGCGGTTTGAAGACTACGTGGCGGAGAACTTCTTCCAGCCGATCGGGATGAAGTCGGCCAGCTATTTCAAGACTTCAGAGCCGGCGGCGACCCTCTATCATCCCGATGGCAAGACGCCTTATCCCTACTGGAACATCCTTTATCGTCCAGCGGGGTCGATCAATGCGTCGGCCAACGACATGGCAGCCTACGTCGCGTTCTACCTGAACCACGGCACGGTGAATGGCGTAGAGGTGATTCCTGCAGTATCGATCGACCGAATGCAAAACCCGACGCGCACTTGGGCGGCGCAGGAAGGTCTGAAAGCCGGATACGGGATGAGCAATTACTGGTCGATCAACCACGGATTTGTGTATCACGGGCACGATGGAGGCGTGAACGGCGGCTTGACCGAAATGGCGTACATGCCGGATTACGGAGTGGGGTACTTTTATAGCATCAACGCGGGGAACGGCGATGCCTTCGAGAAGGCCGGCAAAGCGATTCGAGCGTACATCACGCGTGAACTGACGAAGCCGACGGTGCCATCACAGGGACAGCTGCCGAGCGATGCCGAGTCGTATAGTGGCTGGTTTGAGCCGAACTCGCCGCGCAACCAGATGTTCTACTTCCTCGAGCGGCTGTTGGGATTGGTGCAAGTGCGTTTTGCCGACGGGAAGATGCTGCTGCGGCCCTTGATCACCATGAAAGAAGACGTTTTCCTGCCGGTAGAGGGAAGGCAATTCCGCAAAGTGCCGCAAAAGGAAGCACCGTTCCCGGTAGCAACCGCGATGCTGCTAACCCCGAACGTCGAGGGACGGTACATGCAGGTCGCGAGTGGTACGGTGACATTCAAGCGGGTTCCAAGTGGGTTGGCGGTGACGGAGATCGTGCTCCTCGGGTATTCCGCGGTGGCAATGTTGTCGGTGGTTCTTTATGCGCCGTTCTGGCTGCTGGGCGGTATCAGCAAGAGGCGACGCCGACCGCAGGAGCGAGCGATGCGGTGGTGGCCGCTGATCGCCGTGCTGAGCCTGGTGGGTGCGGCGGTGCTGGTCACGGTATCGGCCGACGACATCATCACGCGAATGGGTAACCTGACGGTGTGGTCAGCTGGGGTTTTCGTGCTCACCATTCTATTTGCGGTAGCATCAGCGTTAAACATCATAGCAGTGTGGCGAGCGCATGGCGCGCGCAAGTGGGTGAAGCGATACTGCGCCGCGGTTGCGGTGGCGTTGATGATAGTAACCGTGTATCTCATGTTTGGGGGCGTGATTGGCCTGAGGACGTGGGCTTAGTTGCGATGTGATCTTGAGTCTGTTCTTCCGCCGATCAAGCAATTACGACGTTTACGATCGCTGTCCAGAAGCCGACTTCGGGACAGCGATCGGGAGCAAGCAGCCGTACATTTGATCGGCGGATGAGTTGCACACAGAAAAGTGCTTACGCTAGTGACTTCCGGTTTGCCGTCGCTCGTCAGTTGGGAATACGCTGACAGTTGATTCCTCCATGGTGCGCCAGGGCTACTCGGCCATCCCTCGGTGCGCACAGGCAGATATGCTCTTACTCTTAAGGAAAAGAAGCGGCCTTGCTTACTGCTTGCCTTATGAGCCGTTGCGCTGCCTCTACCTTGGGTAATGCTGGCTCTTAACACTGGAATACGCTACAGCGAAATCCGTTTGCTGCGATGGCGGCAGCTGGATTTTGTAGCCAGGATTTTGACGGTTGGAAAATCGGAGTCGCCGGCTGGGACCGGGCGGGCAATCCCCCTTAACACTCAGATTCTCAACTTGCTGGAGATGTGGGCGGCGCAGTTCCCGCCCGGCAGCCGGAGGCACCGTGTGTTCGCAAGGCCGGACCTAATAATGACGAACGACACGTTCAACGCCGAACCTTAGATGACCTGCGGGATTGGACAGAGGAAGCTGAGAAGGTGTTGGTTTTCAAGCCGTGAACGCATTTTTCAACAGGTCACTGAGTGCAGTGGCGATGTTATGCCAACGACCCACATAGCTAAACTCCCTCGAACTTCAGTTTGAAGCGTTCCGGTAGAGTACACTCGTGGCGAGTAGTCGAGGAACG
>CAZDYZ010000136.1:0-1848 GCA_964509525.1 uncultured Acidobacteriaceae bacterium | reverse complement strand
TGTAAGTCGTTGATTTTGGCGGTGGGGACGTAGTTCAGCTGGTTAGAACGCTGCCCTGTCACGGCAGAGGTCGCGAGTTCGAGTCTCGTCGTCCCCGCCATTCTTTCTCAAGAACTTACCGAAAGTGCTCCATTTTCGCGTGGGCACAAAAAGGCACAAAATAGGTACACGAAATAGCGTCTGCCCAACCAGAGCTTACGTTTCCTGCGTTTTTTCTCGGAACAAGAGCGCGACCACTGCCTCCTGCGCATTGCGCTTTTCCGTTGTGACTGCTTGCGTGTACGTGTCGAGCGTAACTCGAATCGTCGAGTGACGCAGCAGTTCCTGCATGATTTTCAGCTCCGCGCCGGTAGACCGAAGCAGCGTCGAATACGTATGTCGAAAACTGTGCCAACCAATTCGCTTGGTGATGCCCAATTCTCTCGCAACCGGAAGGATATGGTGCCGCATGATCTCCTGGGCTAAATAAGGCCAGCGACCGTGATTGACCGGACTCGCGAATACCCAGCTCTCCGACGACTGGTAAGGTGTCTGCTGATGCCATTCGCGCAGGGCCTCGATCAGATCATTGTGAGCTGGGACAGGTTTCTGCGAGGTTTCGGTCTTGCAAACGCCAATAACGTTCTGCACGATCGAGCGCGTTACGTGAATCTGTTTGGATTGGAAGTCCACATCTCCCCATTTCAACGCGAACAATTCGCTCCTCCGCAAGCCGGTGGTTACGGCCAACAGGACCAGCGTTCGTTCTCTAAACCGCAAATTTGCGAGCAATCCCTGGACTTCATTGCTGGTCAGGATATCTGGCGCCCTGCGGCGTTTGGCGCCTTGGCGAACCCACTCGATGGGGTTGCGGTCGCAAAGGTCATGACGGCGACCGTGATTGAACAACAGGCTCATCACATTCCGTATTTTGCAGCGTGTTCCCGGGGCTCGGTTCAACAACTTCAGCCAGGATTCGACTTCCACAGCCCGAATTTCGAACAGTCGATACTCACCCCACCGAGGCTCGATCCATCTCCTGAGATAACCCTCGTAAGTTTTCCTCGTTGAATAGGCAATGCGGGTATTGCCTGGCACTAGCTCTCGTTGCTGAAAATGCCTCGACAGATCGGCAAACGTGATCGATTCCCTTCTAGTCCGAAGATCATTCAGATTGATTTCGCGTCTCAGTCCTACAACCGCCTTCCGGGCAGAGGCGATGCTTTTCAGGTCATCAGCCGTTCCAAGAACGATGCGGCGGTGTATTCTTCGACCGTCTGGTCCACCCTCTCGCCACCTGAAGCACCAGACGTCTGGGCCTCGCTTGCGCCTCTCAACTGTCACACTTCCACCCTGCATATGCTTGCCCCCTTCCTATACGAAACACGGGCATATGCTAACGATAGTGGTCAATCTGCGTAGCTCAGTGGCCTCGAAGGTGCGATTGAACACTGCTTTGCCGCGGCAGCGGTCGTTGTCACTACGCTGGCCCGGAGATTCTTACTCACATACTCCGCCGAGAATGCCGTGCGCGCGTCCAGCCTGGAATGACAACGTGCAGCCGGAACCACTTTGCAAATGGATGGTGACTAAATACCACGCATAAGGCTGGTCAGGATGGAAAGTTGTGCCTCTTGAGTTCCCTCCGCAGCAGTAAGGACCAGGATGAGGCTTGTCGGGAGCAACAGTGATGCGCGCGTTGTGCAGCCAGCGTTGCGTATGTTCTGACAGGGGGGCAACCTTGACCAGGTCTTCCACCGTGAGTTGCAGCGGATGCGCTTCATCTAGGTTCGCCGTGCCGGGCTGGATCTTCTCAATTGCTTCGTGCGTCTCCCGGAACATGCTCCACATCTGTTCCTTTGCGCTGGA
>CAZDYZ010000135.1:0-6606 GCA_964509525.1 uncultured Acidobacteriaceae bacterium | reverse complement strand
AGTCGCCTGCCTTCATCGTCATCGCCTGTCCGTCTTTCATTTGTGCTGTGGCTGACCCGCTCACCATGACGAGTGTTTCGTTCGCGGTATGCCAGTGCCAGGGTACGGTGCACCCGGAAGAGAATTTCAGCAAGATCGTCGACGGCCCTTTGCCGGGGTCGCCCTGCAGCACCGAGAGCGGCATGCAGGCGGGCAGCCCTGCCATGATGGTGAATTTGCTTTTCGCTGGGGAGACTACGCCCATAGCTCCCGCATCTTGCGCGGCAACGAAGGACGCAAGCCCGAGCAGTAGCAGCAACAAACCCGCAATTCCCTTGTTCATGACGCACCCCTAAGCTGGGATTTCCATTGCATCCTGGGTGGTCAAAACGATACACCCGAGTTGGCTCCGCTGCTGATCTTTTTTCCTCTTTTCATCCTGGCGGTTGCCGACCGCCCTGGAGGCGGCCAGAGTTGCCCCTGCCGGGGCACAAATGAACTAAGAATCGCCTCGCTCTAAAGCGGTTCCTCCGACAGCTCTCCGTCTTTCCTCGATTTTCAACTCTGCCAGCCGTCCGTAACCAGTCGGCAGCGGCAGCACGGGCATGCGCCGCGGCACGCCTCCGAACAGCTGCCCTGTCAGGTGGCTCTCTGCCAACAGCAGCCAGTAATAGGGGGCATGCTTGACCAGGCGGAGGTTGAAGGCCAGGTATTGACGCGCCCTGATCACGCTTGAAACCCACTTGAACCAAGGCTTCTAGAGGCATCATAACCTCGGTTGCTTAGGTTCCAAAACCCCAAATGTGGGTTTATAGGCTGCCGCGTTCTGCGGCAATGTGGATGCTGCCGTTAACATTGCTCAGCTCGATGTGTGTCCCACCGCTGCCCAGCGTGCCAGAAAGTTTGTGGCCGATAAAGCTGCCTTGCACCGTGAGCGGGAAGTCGCACTGGATGCTACCGTTGACCGTCGAGGCATTGACATCGGCATTCGGCGATTCAGGCAGGCTCAGCTGGACCCTCCCATTGACCGATTTGAACTTGATCTGCCGCACGTTGGCCAGCGAAGTGTAGTTCGCTTCAATCCCGCCATTGACAGCGGAAACGTTAGCTTCTCCGATCGGACCGCCGATGTGCGCCGTGCCATTTACCAGGTTGGCAGTGACTTCCCCTACGAACTTCTGAACAGTGAGCGAACCGTTGACCAGGTTGATGCGGTCCAGTCTTGCACTCTGTGGCACGTGCAATGTGTATTGGACGCTAGCTGGGTTGTTGTTGGTGTGATCGTGCGGGTACTGGGTGCGAATGGACACCGCGTCACTACTGGACTCCACCTCGATGCGCGCCTCATCCAGTCGTTGCTGATCGCGGGCCTGCTTCACCGCGTCGATCTCGACTTCAGCGCGATCCCAGCCGGTGATTTCAACATTCCCGTTCACGTTGTCCAGCGATACCCGCCCATTGGGAGAAAGAGAAACGGTGCGATGGAAGGCTTGCGATACCTGGCCATGGGCCGAGATTGCCAGCAGCAGCATCGCTCCAAGAAGTGTTCCACCCCAAGTGGCATCTCTACGAGTGTGAGTCATTGCTGCCTCCTGTCGCGGGTTAGACGTGAGGTAGCCTGAAAAGGTTATGGCGGTCTCCTGGAGATCGTGGCTACGGTCGCGCAGTGGAAACGGGTATAATCGCCTATTACCCACGCCGAAACGACTTCCCCATCGTGGTCCAGAAACCAGCATCATCTATTGACGGCATGCGGACGCTCAAGTTGGGCGACTATGACCGTCGGCGTCAAACTGGCCAGACTCCCATTAGCGTAACGGCGACCGTGCTTAATGAGGTGGACGACATTGACCGACTGGTGACGAGTTTGATGGAGCAGACCTTCCCTCCGGCAGAAGTCATCATTGTCGACGGCGGTTCCACCGACGGTACTTGGGAGCGGCTCCAGGCTGCGGCATTGAGATACGCAAACGTTATCGCTATTCAGGATGAGAGCTGCAGTCTGAGAAGCTCTCCTGGACCGATTGCACGCGGACGGAACATCGCCATTGCCACAGCGTCTTCGGAAGTCATCGCATGCGTCGATTGTGGATGCACATACGATCCGCAATGGCTGGCCCGGCTCACCGTGCCCATTCTGGATGGCCAGGCGGAGTACGCTGTTGGAGGGTCATGTATTGCTCCCGATGACCGGACAACATGGGACATTGCCTCAGCGCCATTCTTTGGTATCAAGCTCAACGCGGATGAGCCAACCAAGTCCTGCACTGCTCGGTCCATGGCCTTTCGCAAGCAGCTATGGCAGCAAGTCGGCGGCTTTCCGGAGCACGTCTTCCTCGGCGAAGATACCCTCTTCGATTTGCGGGTGCGTGAGAAGGTAGTGCCCGCGTTCCCGGAACGCGCCAAAGCGTGCTATCGCCCAAGACACACTTTCCTGTCGGCCATCAGCCAGATGGCAAGCTATGCAGAAACAGACGGCGTGCTGGGAACGCGACACGCGCGACTGTTCCGCAATCTGGCGCGCTGCCTGGTTGAGGTGCTTGCCTTGCTGCTTCTTCCCGTCAGCGCAATTCCCCTATTGTGCGTTCTCGCGCTTGAAACATATTTCGCCTTCCGCCTCGACTGGCGAAGCTTCCCCGGAAAACGCTCCCTTCGATTACTCAGCGCAAGGCTTCTGTTCTCGCTGCTCGTTCCGTGGGTGGTGACCTGGAACCATGTGGCAGGCGCGGTTACTAAAACCAACAATCCCAACCGTCAGAATGTCAGCGGGCAATCCACAAAGCGGCTCTAATCCTTGAAGCGATACCAAAGCAGGTAGCATACGGCGGCGACACCGTCCGTCCAGCTGATCTTCTTGCCTTCGGCGTAAGTACGGCCGCGATAGACGATAGGTACTTCGTAGATGCGGGCTCCGAGCTTCGCCAGCTTCACCGTGATCTCGGTTTCAATGCTGAATCGGTCAGAGCACAGATTAATCTGCGAGAACAGATTGCGGCGAAACACCTTATAACATGCCGTAACGTCGTGGATACTCAGGCCAGTCAACATATTACACAGCATGGAGAAGCAGCGGTTCAGGACATAACGCCAAAATCGAGGAACTCGATGCGGCCCATCGTGAAAGCGATTGCCAAAGACAGCGTCAGCATGCCCCTCAAGAATGGGCGTGATCAGCTGGGGATAATCGCGGGGATCGTATTCCAAATCCGCATCCTGGATCAACACCAGTTCGCCCCTCGAGTGCTCCAAGCCGCTGCGAACGCCGGCGCCCTTACCACGGTTTTTCTCATGCAGCACCAGCTTGACAGTGTTCGCTCCATCGCCGCCGAGCAGCTTCTGCAAATCGGTTTGCTGCAAAAGCTCGCGCGTACCGTCATTTGAATAGTCATCCACGATAATGAGCTCCTTGTGCAGAGTGACGGGCTGCCGCGCCACCCGTTGCAAGAGCTTCATCACTGTCGTGCGCTCGTTGTAGACCGGGATGATGACCGACAACGTGTGAAACTCGCGCAGAATCTCGTCTTGTGAAAGTTCGGGCAGTTCTTCCTTCAGGTCTTCGGTCTGGCTGCGGGTTCGTGCTTCAGAAACCACATAGACTCCGAGAATCAACAATTCCGGATCGATGGGATGCCGGTAACGAGGTTGAGGAAAGGTTATATAGTAGACTACCGGATAGAAAATCAGCAGGCTGGCAAAGAGGAACACGCCATGCACTCGTCGCTTGATTGCAAGCAGAAGTCCCCAGATGGCGACCACAGATGAGGCCAGAAACAGCGAGTTCTTGGTTTCCGACAGCCCCTGAATTTTCGACAGCCGCGGCAGACCTTCCCAGAAAAAGATGACGCGCCGAAAAGTGATGACCGCACACCGGCCAGGGTTCTCTGCGATCCAATGTCTTGCCCGGCCGCCCTGGTCTGCGATGAACGCCAGTTCGCCCATCCTCTGGTACTTGGCTAGCTGCGAAGCGCTCTGACTAGGGTGGTAGGCAAGAACGTAAGGTCCTTCCGACAGCGGGTTGTTTCCGATACGAAATTCCATTCCAAAGTTATCGCGGATAAACACAGGCTTACCGAACGTCTCGTAGTTGCGCACAAGCCATGGCATAATCGTCATCCAGAAGAAGGCGGCGCTCAGCAGGGAAGGCAGGACGAACGGTTTTCTGCGCCGATACAGCTGATACACCAGCCAACCGCCGGCAAAAGGCAGAAACGACAGCGCTGCAGGGTTGGTCAGCGCCTCAACTCCCCAAAGCAGACCATAGCCGATCCAGGACGACGGTCGCTCGTCGCCTTCCATGCCCAGCGTGAGCATGAAGAGCAGACTCAACAAAAAGGCCGATAGGCTGGTCTCCCAAATCCACCGTACCGACCAGAAGATGGTGTAGGGAAGTAGGGCCCAAATCCATCCAGACCAGAGGGCAACTGTCTGGTTGAAGACATGGCGTGCGGTGACATAAATCGTCCAGCTGGTCAGCGCGGCGAAGATACTGTTGAACACCAGCATCGTGACTGCCGCCGCAGGGGAATAGCTGCCGAACATTCGAAACGTGAAAGAAAGAATCCACGGATAAAGCGGCGCGTTCCAGGCTGAAGGACCGGTGTTACCGCCAAATGGCGAGCTAAACCCGTGACCATTGGCAAGCGAATAAGCTAGGCGGCCAATCTCCCAGCCGAATCCGAAGTTGGCTTCGGTGGTGCGAAAGCGGTAGGTGTGGGCCAGCACAATCCACAGAACCCTCAGCGCAAAGCCAATCAGCACCATCCAGGCCGGCGAATGCCAGATGTTCAACCAGCGGGACGGCGACAGAATTCTTATCTCGGTTGATACCACTTGCGCCGGATGGGTCTTCAAATGCATGAGTCAAGGCAGATTCTATCGTAGCTGTCCCTGACTCTCTTTGCTCTTTAGCTCTTGGCCCTTTTCTCGTGGCGCTTAGCCTTCAGCGCTTTATGTGCTGTGTGTGCTCCCGGTGAGCCTTGACCAGGCAGGTAAGTGGAGGACACGGAGGCTGAGCCGCAGCATTCGGCCCAGCGCGCGGCGAGGAGAACTATGGCTGGAGCCCGAAGACCTGAAAGCGCAGGAGCGGAATGGCATTTCAAGTCAGCCGAAGAGCTGGAGTGAGCGTGAATTCGTGGCACCAGCGCTCAGGACTGGCAGCGTCTCACATCGGGTTGCCAGCAGCCACCGATGCACAAGACTTGCTCTAAGGGGTGATCTTCCACAAGACACCGTACCCATCGGTTCCGCCCTCCGAGGCCGTACCATACAAGTTGCCCTCGGCGTCAACCAGCACGCTACCGTAGGGAAGTCCTCCGTCCTTGCCGTCCGTAAAGTCGTAGAGATCCTTCACCATCCAGCCGTCGTCGAAGGGAATCAGCTCGAAAACCGAACCCGCACCAAAAGCGCCATCCTTGTACGTCGTGCCATATAGATTTCCGGCCGCATCCATCGTCAGGCTGCCATAGGGGCCCGGCAGGTAGGCAGATCCGCTAAGGCTGCCGATCAGGCTGAACGTCCAGCTTCCATTGGAGGATGCGAGTTCGTAAATTGTGCCGCCTCCGGCGGCACCTCCCCGGCTGGTGGCGCCGTAGAGATTTCCGGCCGTGTCAAAGACGAGGCCGCCGAAGGGGCTTCCTCCATCATTAGCGTCTTGAAAGGCATAAAGCGTGTTGTCGCTCCAGCCCGTCCCAGAGGACGTTAACTGAAAGACCGTGCCGTACCCGTGGGCGCCGCCGCTGAATGTAGTTCCGTACAGGTTGCCAGCTTGATCGAAGATTACGCTGCTGTACGGATTACCACCATCGCCGGCCCCGGTGAACAGGTAAATCGCACTCTCCGTCCAACTGCCATTGGCCTGCGTAAGCTCGTACACCACGCCCTCAGCGTTGTTACCCCCAAAATACGTCGTGCCGTAAATATGGCCCGCCCCATCGAAGGTGAGGTCTCCATAGCCGGGATTGGCTCCGTCACTGGACCCACTGAACTGATAGAGCACGGTTTCTGTCCAGGGGCACAGTGAGGTTTTGCAGACAGCAGGGGAGGGCCTCAGGTTAAAAACCGTGCCGCAGCCCGCTCCGCAAGAGTGACCTCCGAACTCCGTGGTGCCGTAGAGACTCCCGTCCGGGCCGAACACCACTCGGGCAATTGGACCACCCCCATCCTCGCGGCCCGTGAAGCTGTATAGCAGGTTAAGTAACCACCCTGAACCTTTATGCGAAAGTTTGAACACGGTACCGCGGTCCGAAGTCCCACCTTGATACGCGGTGCCATAGAGGTTTCCTGCGCTGTCCATCGTAACGCCGGCCTCGGGATAGGCTCCGTCGGCCCCGCCGGTGAAGCTGTAAATCGCGCTATAGCTCTGGGCTTGGGCTGATGGCATGAATGTCAGTGTAAGCATAACTACCCAGGCCAGTGCTGCGGTTGGCGGGTGCCACTGAGTAGGGCAAATCTGGTTCCGGTTTTTTGCGTCGCGGTGCATTGTGTCTCCTTATTGTGGGGCAAACATGAAAAGCCTGCTTCCACCACTTCCGCCCAAGAAGCCTCCCACTTGCGGCGGCAGCCTGTCAGTGACGCCTGCCACACTGACCACTGGCAATGTCCAGGCATAATAGACGCCAGTCCCCTTCC
>CAZDYZ010000134.1:0-7073 GCA_964509525.1 uncultured Acidobacteriaceae bacterium | reverse complement strand
GGCAGCATGCGAAAGCCCCAAGTCCAGGCCAGGATGGCGGGGGCTATGCCAAACGCGATCACGTCTGCCAGGGAATCCAGTTCGCGACCGAATGGACTGGCGGTGTTAGTCAGGCGCGCTATGCCGCCGTCGAAGAAATCGACCACAATTGCGATACCAATCGCCTTTGCAGCCTGGTCGAAGTGCCACGGGACGGACGCCGTACCCTGTATGGCTTGCGAAATGGCGTAATACCCCGCTGCTATGTTGCCGGCCGTGAATATGGAAGGAAGGATGTACAACCCTTTCCTCGGCCGGCGCGGCTTGGAAGAATCATCGTAACTGCGCGTGGGGTGCATACTCATACCACCTCCGCAGTTTCCCTGGTTTGGGGTAACACGGTTCGAGGCTGGGCTACCGCAAGAATGCTCGATCCGCCCTTCACGTAATCGCCAACTCGCACCTTCATCTCAGCATCAGCGGCGAAGATCACATCCACTCGCGAGCCGAATTTGATTAGTCCCACCCGTTCGCCGCGGGCGACGGCGTCCCCGATCTTCTTGGTGAACACAATGCGTCGGGCCAGCAGCCCGGCAATCTGCTTGAAGACTACTCTTCCGGCGTCGCCCTCCACCGTGACCACATTCTGTTCGTTGAGTTCGGCGGAGGCGGTACCCATGGCATTGTGGAACTTGCCTTTCTTGTATGTCACATCCGTGATCACCCCGGTTATGGGACAGCGATTCACGTGCACGCTGAACACGTTCAGGAAAATGCTGGTACGAGTTTGTGATTTGCCCCTCACCTCTACCACGGACACGTCGGTTACCTTACCGTCGGCCGGTGAAACGATGGCGCCCTGCACCGCCGGAACCTCACGCTCGGGATCACGGAAAAACCACAGGAAAAATGCGGCCAGCAGCAAAGGGACAACCACCAAAGCGGGTACGGTCAACCATCCCACTAATACCGCTACAGCAATAAACGCCAGTCCGTAATAGATCCCGTCGCGAACCATGGGCTGACTTGATTATAGAGCCTGATCTTCACTCGCCCTAATTCGTGGGCCCTGCGATTTCGCGCGTTAGCTGGTCCATGTGCTGCTGTACTTCCTGGTATTTGTCGCCCGTCGATGGCCCGGCGAAGCCTGCATGAATGTAACGCACACGTCCACTTCGATCGAGGAAAATCGTGGTCGGGAAGGCTCCAAAATGGATGATTTGCGGCAGGGTCTTCGCGATCTGCCCTTCCTCCGTTGTGCCAGCCAACAGTAAGGGGAAGCTCAGCCCGTATTTTGCCCGGTAGATGGCTATCTGGTGCAGATTGCGTGCCGTGTCGTCGGTATATTCGTACGCCAGACCGACGATCTCCAGTCCCTGGGGGTGATACTTGCGGTAGAGCTGCTCCAGTAACGGAGCTTCATCGTGGCAGTTCGGACACCAGGTGCCGAAGATGTCCACGATTACGGGTTTGCCTTTGAACTCGGAGCTGTTTTGGTCGATTGTTTTGCCCGATTGATCAATTCCCCGGAAGCGAAATGGCTCCTGTGGGTTGTCCACCTTGGTCAGGCTGCCGGCCAGCAGGTTGGGGTCTGCAGCAGTCGCGTCACTGCTGCGCTCGGCAGTGAACGGTGCGGAAGATCTCACCCCTCCGACGTGTCCCTTCAGGCTACCGTCGGGACGTAACTCACCATCGAGCGCAAGCACATGGATGCCATCAAAGCGGCTCAGATGAAGGTGGAGTTGGCCGCTGGCATCTGTCGAGAAGAAGCCATGCATCAGGCCAGTGTCGCCGCTTGCCGGTTCCAGGATTCCCGTGACTGCAACCTTGTCATCGGAGGTAGCCGTTTTCCCTTGTTGCAAACTGGTGAGGGTATTTTTTTCTGCGCCCTCGGCGTCGGCCTCATGCAAAAGCCAGTCGCCTGTGAGGTCCGGGCCCGTCCATGGTTTGGTAGCCGGGAGCTCATGATGAGGGACCAGCGTAACCGGAATGTGCGCCATACCCTTGCTGGTCTGGCGCGAATATTCTCCTTCCATGTGCTGCGGCGAGACGTGGTGTAGAACCAGCTTGCCGTCGTAATAATCAAGCAGCAGTGTCAGAGTCTGGCCGTCCCAGATCGCGCTGCTGAAGGGCTGTCGGTCGGTCGCGTTCACCAGGAAAGCTGTGAGCGCACATTTCTGCTCCTTCAGGTCGATGCCGAAGTTCACCTCACCAGCCAGCGATTGGATGGAACCATCCCACCATCCCGTAGGCGCTTGCCCCTGGGGTTGAGCTGCGGACGTCAGCGGCACCCCTGAAAAGAAACTACAAAAGGTAAGAATAATAAAGAGGAGGCCCAGACGAGGTTGCTTACCGCGCGTCAAAGTAGCTCCCAGCTTCTGATTCCTTTGTCCTCTAGGATATAAGCCACGGACTATATTTAGCGTTGAGCGTAGACGTAGAGCGCGGCAGTAAAGACTTGGGTCCTGACCGCCAGGTGAGGGCGATGAAGAACGACTAAACGACCTTTTGGTCGGTCCGGAACTTCAGTTCCAAACTCTGCATCTGGTCCTTCAGGCGGAGTTTCAGCTTCTTCAAACGCACTTCCTCGAGCTTTTCATCTTCGGAAAGATATTTTTTCTGAATCAAGCTTTCGAGGCGCTGTTGGTATTCGGAATGTTCTTGCGCCAGGCGGCGAAACTCATCATTCGTTGCCAGAAGCTGATCACGTACCTGAGTTGCCATTCAGTGAACCTCCGGAGAGCTGAGAGCTAGAACGCTAGCACACCTACGAACCCGGTTCAAGGGACTTTATGACCGAAATCCGCAGCAGAAGCGCATCTTCCGTCGGCTCCCGATAGTAGTTGCCGCGGCGTCCTTGCTCACTAAATCCAAGTTTTTCATACAGTCGGCGGGCGGCGAGGTTGGATTCACGCACCTCTAGTAGCACGGAAGTGGCAGCGCCTTGGGCTCGGTAGAGCAACTCCAGAATCAACTTCGTTCCAACACCAAGTCGCTGATGTTCAGGTGCAACCACCAGGTTTTCGATCTCCCAATTGCCGACGGCACAGCGGACGATTACGAATCCGTAAAGTTGCGCCGCGTCGGACTCACTTACCGCAAGCAGAGCGATTCGTGCAGGAGCATCCTGTACGAATAGCGCATCATATTCGCGCTCCGTCCAGTGGGCGGCGGTTCCACTGCGCTCTTCCATGGCATGCATAGACGACAAATCGTTGGGAGTGCTGGGGCGGATGAGCACACGCATCAATGTTTCGGCGCTGAGAAGATCTCCGCGTCGGAACGGCGGATGTAGTTGACGTCGATGGTTGCCGGATCGACGGTTTCTCCTGCCTGCAGGTTGCGAATCCCGATCCGGCCAATCTCATCCGCGTAAACAGCAGGAACGAGCTCCACATTGGCGCAGGCGGCTTCGAACGCTTCCGCGACTTTGAGATCGGTGGTTAGTGGGCGGCCGCCAACCTTGGCGGTTTCCGTGACGAACGCATCCAGCTTTGCAATATATTCCCGAACCCTGCGGCCGCTGTCGGTCGACACCTCATACTCACCCACATAGACTTCCCCGCGCCCAGCATCCAAAGCTACGGTGACGGTTTGGCCCGCACCTCCTCGGGTCAGGGCTACCGCTTCCAGCATGGAAACGGTAGCGAGCGGCTTCTGTAGCACTTCGCACAGGCCCTTTACCGTTGCCAAGCCGACTCGCAACCCGGTGAACGAACCCGGTCCGGAGACCACCACAAAGCCATCTATCTGAGCTTTCTGAAGACCGTTTTGTTGGATTGCCTCTGCGATTCGAGGCATCAGTTGAGCAGAGTACGTGCCTCCCTCCAGAGTCGTCAGTTGCAGGACTTCGACACTGTCGCGATCACCCCGGCAAAGGGCAATGCTTCCCTTCCGTCCTGAAGTGTCAACCGCAACGATCAGCATGTCAGACGCCCTGGGGAGCGTCTTCCACTAGCTCTAGTAATACGCCTCCGGTGCTTGAAGGATGAACGAATACGTACAGGTGTCCGCCCGCCCCGATCTTGATGTCGTCGGAGATCAAGCGTGTACCGGCCGCTTTCAGCCGTTCCACTGTACCGGCGAGGTCGTTGACGTGCACGGCAACGTGGTGCAATCCTTCACCGCGCTTCTGGATGAACCGTGCAATTGTTGAATCCGGTGCAGTCGGCTCCAGTAGTTCCAGGCGGCTCTCGCCGACGGGAACCATCATCAGCCGCACCTTCTCCGCCTCGACGGTCTCCTCCGGCATAATCTCGAGACCGAGCTTCTCGTAGAACTTCCTGGCCTCCGCCAACGACTTCACGGCAATACCAAGATGGTCAATGTAACTCATTCGGGTTTCCCCAATCTGTCTACGATCTTCTCTACCAAAGAATACGGGTCGCGCTTGTGCTGGGTAACTTCGGAGGCATATCGCGTAGCCAGGCCATCGCTCAAATAGTGGGAGAGTACTCGCCGGGACAGTGCGTCGCGCAACATTTCGGCAATGCGTCCGCGCCAGTTCTCGATCCGGCGCGCCTGTGCACGATCGCTCTGCTGAAGGTACTCACGGTATCTCTCGATCATTGTCAGCAAGTCGATGACTCCCGTTCCTTCGCTGGCAACGGTTTTCACGATAGGCGGAACCCAGTTATCCTGCCGCGTGGCCAGCGACTGCAGGGCGCGAATTTCGCGCTCAACCCGTTCGGCGCCGTCACGATCTGACTTGTTGATGACGAAGATGTCTGCGATTTCCATGATGCCTGCTTTGATCGTCTGCACATCGTCTCCCATGCCGGGAACCAATACGACTATGGTCATATCGGCCAGACGAACGATGTCCACCTCGTCCTGGCCGACACCGACTGTCTCGATCATCACCAGATCTCTACCGCTGGCGTCAAGTACGGTCGCGACGTCGGCAGTTGTACTGGCCAGCCCGCCGAGCGAGCCGCGGGTTGCCATGCTGCGAATAAAGATCCCTGTGTCGGCGTGATGTGATTGCATGCGAATGCGGTCGCCGAGAATGGCGCCGCCACTGAAGGGGCTGGTCGGATCGATCGCCACGATGCCGATGGTCTTGCCCTGCTTGCGGTATTCGCGCGCCACCACGTCAACCAGCGTGCTCTTGCCAGCACCAGGGGAGCCGGTGAATCCCAGTAGTACAGCATTGCCGCTGTAAGGAAACAGCGCCTTAAGCAGTTCCGTACATTCAGGTGTGCGATCTTCGACCATCGAAATGGCGCGAGAGAGGGCTCGCAACTCTCCTTGGCAAATACGGCTGACCAGTTGCTGGACGTGATTGGGCGTACCCATGTCAAATTGACCCGAAACAAGACGATGCGGCCGGCTGCGTCGGAAATGGTACCGGTTTCTCAAGCCCGCCGATCGAGTCCCCGAGGCACTCGAGGAGATCCTGGTCCGATCGAACAAGGAGTCGCTTACATCTGCTGCGACCACACGCAGGAGGCTCGGAGCAAGACCGGAAATCTCGTTCAATCCTTCAGTAACTGCCGTGCGATGACCAACCGCTGGATCTCGCTGGTGCCCTCTCCGATCGTGCAAAGTTTCACATCGCGATAAAACTTCTCGGCGGGATAGTCCTTGATAAATCCGTAGCCACCATGGATCTGTACGCACTCGTTGGCGCAATGCACGGCAACTTCGCTGGCGTAAAGCTTCGCCATCGAAGACTCGAGTGTGGTCTTCATCCCAGCATCCTTCATGGCTGCCGCACGCTGTGTCAGAAGGCGGGCGGCATCGATCTCGCTGGCCAGATCGGCGAGTTTGAAGGCGATGGCTTGAAACTCGCAGATCGGCTTGCCGAATTGTTCGCGTTCCTTGGAGTACTTCAGCGCAGCTTCATAGGCGCCTTGTGCCATGCCAAGTCCGAGCGCGGCAATCGAGATTCGCCCCCCATCCAGAGTCTGCATCGCATCCACAAAGCCGTTGCCCTCCCCGCCGAGAAGGTTCTCCCCAGCAACCTCGCAATCTTCAAAGATCAGTTCCGCGGTATCACTGGCGCGCAATCCCAGCTTGTTCTCTTTCTTGCCAGCGCGAAACCCCCTGGTTCCTTTTTCCACCACGAAGGCCGACATACCGCGGGTGTGTGCTGCCTTGTCGGTAACGGCAATGACCACTGCTACATCCGCATGGTGACCATTGGTAATGAAGGTCTTATTGCCGTTGAGCACCCATTTGTTGCCTCTGCGGATAGCGGTGCAACGCGCACCCCCAGCGTCCGAGCCGGAACCCGGCTCCGTCAGGCCCCATGCGCCCAGGAACTCACCCTTGGCCAGCTTGGGAATGTACTTGCGCTTTTGCTCTTCATTTCCGGCAACGAAGATGTGGTTTGAGCACAACGAGGTGTGAGCGGCGACGGTGATGCCGATGGATCCATCCACACGCGAAAGTTCCTCGATCGCAGTTACATACTCCACATAACCCATACCCGCGCCGCCGTATTCGGCCGGGAAGATCATTCCCATCAGGCCTAGCTTGCCCAGTTCCTTGACGGTTTCCAGGGGAAAGGTACCAGGTTCGTCCCACTCCATCACATGGGGCGCAATCTCGCGACGTGCAAAGTCACGCACCATCTTCTTCAGTTGCAGTTGTTCATCCGAAAGCTGAAAATCCAAACCGTCCCTCCACCGGAGCTGGAAACGCGCCCCTGGCAGCAAAAAGTGGCCGCCGATAGCGGCCCTAGGCGCGCAAGGTTGAAACAGGCGGTTATAACATAACCGTCGAGCAGGACGAAACGACACTCAGGCCGAGTTGGGCGCCTGGGCCCGACAATTGCCCCCGGGCCCAGCCAGGGCCCGAGATAGTGGTAACTTTTCGTCAGGCAAGCGCATCAACATAACTCACCGAGCTAAGGATTGAGCCGGAGTGAGTGAGATCCTCGAATTCGTAGTTCGTTACGGTTATGCCGTGCTGTTCCTCTGGGTACTGGTTGAGCAGGGCGGCTTGCCGATTCCGGCTACCCCGCTGCTGCTGGCTGCTGGCGCGCTGGCTGCGCAAGCCCGGATGCATTTTGCGCTGGCCGTCCTGATTCCCGCCGTCGCCTCGCTGTCTGCCGACACTTTCTGGTACTTCTTCGGAAAACGTCGCGG
>CAZDYZ010000133.1:0-2895 GCA_964509525.1 uncultured Acidobacteriaceae bacterium | reverse complement strand
AGAAGACGGAGAGCGCTCTCCCCGGCACGGTCGTCATGACTACGGTCGCCTGCCACCAGTGTGGGGCGCAGTTCGCTATTGCGCATCGTTCATCGTGCCCGGACCAGGCCCTCGCCGCGCGCCAAGCGATCTGGTTGGCGGACAAGTTCGTATGGGACCATATCCAGGAAAACAACCACAAAAGCTCGATCCAGTTGCCGGGATCAAGCGAAATGAAGTGACTGGAGAGTATCTTGTCAGAGCGCAATGGTGACAAGTCAAGATTTAACCGGCTGCGTAAGCAGAGAATCCTCCAACGCAAACGCAACCGGGAGTTACGGAAGGCACTCGGACTTCTCAAACCGAGCGGGACGAAAGAGCGTGTTCAGTCGGTTCGTCCTAAAGTGCCTGAGGCGCAGTAGGAGGCTTGTTGGCACAGCAAGGCCGACAAGAAGAGTCGCTACCGGTTCTGAAAAAGGTGGAGACGGGGCCAAGGTCTCGATGGAACGCCCCACTCAGCACGTTGGTTGCTGCGCTCTCACGTGATGGTTGAATCACCTCGTCATGGCCATAATACGGGGGACGGAACTATCTTGCCTTGGCATGCAGCGCTTGGCGGGTGGCCTCAAGAGTGCTGATGAGCGACTCCTTGGGGAGCTTTTGGATGATCGGTTCGATGGCCCATCCCAGCCCAAATGGCACGTCACGCGTCAGCGATATGGCTCGGCACTCGACGACTACACCGTCGTCACGCTCCTGCAAACGCCAGTAGGAATACAGGCGCCATAGGAATCCGTAACCAGTATCAGGCGGCGACACTCGCTCTTCGTGGCTGCCGGCGTTTTCCACTTCTGCAATCCGCGTCGTGTACGAGCGGCAGACCCAGCGTGTTCGGTCCAGGGGGCGATAGTGCACCTCATGCTCGGTATCGAGGACCACGGTGATGATTTTCTTTTTCAATAGCCGCAGATGGATTTGGAAATCGTTGTCGTGACGGCTGATAAGCTTTGAGTCAATCACCTCCGGCTTATAGATGTTCTTGTGATTGTCGTAGTCCTGCATCAGTGCCAATGTGTCTTCAGCGGTTGTACCAGGAATGAAGGCGGCAGCGATCCAGTCGTGGATCAACCCATGCGTCACCTTGACCGGACCTCGACCAGACCAGAATTGCGCCACAACCCCTCCGCCGCGGACCTGCTGAGCTCGCTCTGAGTTGGAGTCAGACCATAGGAATGCCCCACTTCCGTATAGCGTTTTCTCCATTTCCGTTTCGGCCTCATGAATATAGGCATCAAACGCCTCAAGGGTTCGAGGCTTCAACTGCTCGCGCTTTGCAGTTTGTGCCATAGTCCGGCCCTGTTGCGAATCGTGACCCGGCCATACCTGCCTGTCAAGCCAGTCTGCGATGCGACCGTGGATGCGGGGGCGTGTACAAGTTCTTCATTGTGTAACTTCTGGCTCTCACGTACAGTAGGGCAGCACCTCGATGAGAATATCCCACGCCCGACCGAGGGATCGCGGCTCCCCTATTCGCACTCAGAATTACGAGGAAGCTGACGTTCCCATTTTGAGCGAAGTGTTATTTGCGGCCGAGTTGGTTCTGCTGCACGCCGCGCCTGTGTATTACGGTGTGGGAACGCCTCGCGGAGACGGTTCCGCTGTAGTTCTCATCCCCGGGTTTCTCTGTCCAGACTTTTACTTGACCCCGTTGCGTAAATGGCTGGAAAGAATTGGATACAAATCCTTCTCTTCAGGCATAGGTTTCAACGCGGAGTGTCCGAACCTCCTGATTAGACACCAACTGAATGAAACCATTGACAAGGCGATTACCAAATCCCGTCGGAGGGTTCACTTGATCGGCCACAGTTTGGGAGGCATTATCGCGCGAGCAATCGCGGCGCAACGGCCTGCGGATATTGCTTCAGTCATCACCTTGGGTGCACCCTTTCGCGGTACGGTGGCCCATAGCAGCATCTTGCGTGCAGCCAAGATGGTTCGGCGCCGCATCCTAGCAAAACACGGTACCGGAGTGCTGCCGGACTGCTACACCGGGCGCTGCACTTGTGATTTCTTGGACTCTCGAAGGTGCACTATGCCCGCCTCGGTCATGGAAACTGCCGTTTACACCGAGGATGATGGAGGGGTTGACTGTCGCTATTGCAGGACAGACCATCCGGAAGCCAACTTCGCAGTTACAGGCACGCACATCGGACTGGCTTTTAACCCTTCTGTGTATGCCATCATTGCGAATCGTCTGGCTCAGGCACGTTCCGAGCGGAATAAGCGCAGAGTAAGGGGCGGCTGCGTCTTTGATGGTGCACCTGTGCAACCACCTGAAACACAGCAACTCATGTTCAAGAAATGGGCCGCGAGCACATTGCGTGGCTGTTGGAACCTACTGTCGGAGGGCGCACCGACAAAGCGTCCTCCCGGTAAAGTTTCGCACGTTCGTTAGAAGGCCGACTGGGCTGCAACGCGCCGGAAATTGCGGACCGACCAAGTAGGGCGCGAAAAGGGAGACGCTTCGAGCATCCCGTTTTTCAAGCGGGCGATTGAACTCGACCCCAATTTCCCCTTGGCGTATTGCCTGTTGGCTGCGTCATACGGAAATCTTGGGCAGCCATCGCGCGCGCTCGAATATGCCACCAAAGCATACCAATTGCGCGACCGGGTCGGTAGTGGACAAGCATCATCGTGCCCATGATGTCCCCAATTTGTTCATTGTGGACGGCAGCAGCTTCGTGACCAGCGGCCGTAACCAGCCCACCTGTACCGTCCAAGCCCTGGCGTACCGCGCTTGCGACCACATCAGCCGTATGGCTAAGAACGGAAGCATTCCGAGGATTCTTTGAGGAGACCCGTGAAAAGTGACCTTGGCCAATAACTTCAGGTTTGCCCGTAATCCATTGCCAACCA